>NZ_DKJX01000102.1:0-52701 GCF_002454935.1 Massilia sp. UBA6681 | reverse complement strand
CGCCACCCACCCATCCAGTGCCGAGGCTGCCGGCCAGCACGCCGACCGCCAGCGAGGCGGCGAGGGCGCCCCATTGGGGCCACGACACGCGGCGCCGCAGGCTTGCACGATCCTCCGGCGCCGTCGCGTCGCGTGCGGCGCGCGCTGCGCCCAGATCGAGAACCCGGGCCGCAGCCGGCGGCTGCAGGCGTTCGGGTACCGGTTCGTCGAGGGTCCCTGCAAAAGCGGCAAAGACGTCCTGGCGCAAGGCCTGGTGGCGTGCAACGGCCGCCGCCACGGCGGGATCGTCGCGCATCGCCTGGGCGATGGCGGCGCGTTGTGCCGGGTCGAGTTCGCCGTCGGCATAGGCCATCAGGGTGTCGTCGTCGTAATTCATGCGCGTGCTTTCGTGTGGTCGGACAGGATCTGCTGCAAGGCGTCACGGGCCCTGGCCAGGCGGCTGGTAAGGGTGCCCACGGGAATCTCGAGCACCTCGGCGGCTTCCTTGTAACCCAGGCCGTCCACCAGCACCAGGCCGACCACCAGCCGGTGCTCTTCGGACAGCAGGCTCACCGCCTTCTGGATCGCCAGGCGCTGCTGGTGCGCCTGCGCGAAGTCGTCGCCGACCTGCTCGCCCGCTTCTTCGGGAGCGAACAGCTCGTCGCGCCGGGCACGGCTGCGTACCTCGTCGATCCAGGCGTTCTTGATGATGCGGAACAACCAGCTGTCGAGGCGTGTTCCCGGCGTGTACTGCTCGCTGCGGCCGAGCGCGCGCTCCATCGCGATCTGGACCAGGTCGTCCGCGTCTTCGCGATGGTAGGCGAGCGAACGCGCGAAACGGCGCATCCGCGGCAGCAGGGCGGCAATCTCGCTGGCTAGCATGGTCGGCGGTCTTTCAAGGATAACGTGCGGCGCAGGGATTTTATTCCATCGTCGATTCGTTCATACATATCTCAGGTGCAATCCTCAGTTGCAATCATATATGATCCTCGCATGAAATCAGGTCGCCTCTTGCTCGTTTGCATGCTGCTTGCCGCCGCCTCGCCGGCCCGTGCCCAGCTCGGTTTGCCGTCGCTGCCTTCCGTGTCCTTGCCCGAGCGTATCGGTCCGCTCGGGACCGGGGAGCTGCGGCGGCCGCTCGAGCGCCTGCTGGACCGGGCGCCGCTGCCTGAGCTGGAACGCCTGCGCATCGACCGGCTCGCCGGCCTGCTGGCGCGCCATCCGGAGCGCCTGGCACAGGATCCCTACGGGAACGTCATCGTGCGCGGCGAGCTCCTGGCCTGGTCGCCGGGCCCGGCCGGCATGCAGGCCGCCGCCGACGCCGGCCTGTCCGTCGTGCGGGAAGAGGCGTATCCGGACCTGGGCCAGCGCCTGGTGGTGTTCCGGGCACAGCTAGCGAGCGGGCCGTCCGTGGCCAGCCTGCTGGAGGCGCTGCGATCGGCCGATCCGGAGGGTGTCTACGACTTCAACCACCTGTTCAGCGGCAGCGGAGCGCAGCCCGGGGACGGCGCCGGCCGCGCGTCCGGACCGGGTGCGGGCGCTGCGGTGCGCGTCGGCCTGGTGGACAGCGGCGTCGACCGTTCCCACGTCGTGTTCGACAAGGTCGAGGTCCGCCAGTGGGGATGCGGCGGCGCGCAGCATCCGGCGCCGCACGGGACGGCCGTGGCCGCGCTGATGGTCGGCCGTTCTCCCCATTTCAGCGGCGCGGCGCCCGGCGCCAGCCTGTACGCGGCGGACGTCTACTGCGACGAACCGGCCGGCGGATCGGTCGACCGGATCATGGGCGCGCTCGGCTGGCTGGCGCGCGAACGGGTCGGCGTGGTGAACATCAGCCTGGTCGGTCCGCGCAATGCGGCGCTGGAGCGCGCGGTAGAGGCACTGGTGGGACGTGGACACCTGCTGGTGGCGGCGGTCGGCAACGACGGCCCGGCGGCGGCGCCGCTGTACCCGGCCAGCTATCCGGGGGTGGTCGGCGTGAGCGGTGTCGACCGGCGCGGCCAGCCCTTGCCCGAGGCCGGGCGCGGGCCGCAGGTCATGTTCGCAGCCCCGGCGAATCACATGGTCAGCGCGGTACCCGGCAGTCCGCCCTACCGGCAGGTGCGGGGCACCTCGTATGCCGCGCCCATCGTGGCGGGGCTTCTGGCGCGCGACCTGCCGCGTCCCGACCCCGAGGCAGCCCGGCGTGCGCTGGCCGCATTGGTACGTGAAGCGAAAGGCAGGGATGGCAGCATCAGCAATGCGACCGGTCATGGTGTGGTCGGAACCGAGGTCCGTATCGACCCCGCGCGCCTGCGCTGAACTTTTTTTTGCGTTGATGGAATAAATCGCCACGCGGCATCGTTTTCCTTGTATCGGCAGCGAAATCAGTCGCGCCACTCACAAGGAGAACACCATGAAAGCCAAGAAGATCGTCCAGCACATCGTCATCGCCCTGTCCCTGGGTGTCGCAGCATCCTCCCATGCCCAGTTGCTGGGTGGTGGGTCCCTTGGCGGCTCGGTTGGCGGCATGATCGGAGGGGGCATGGGCCGGATGGGCGGCATCGACGCGTCAAGCATGGTGCGCGGCGCCGGCCGCCTGGATGCCGATATCGCACGCCCGACAAGGAGCATGGCCGGCCAGGCCGTCGAGCGCGTGCGGGAAGCACGCCCGCAGCCGGAAGCGCCAGGCGCCGGCCGCGGACTCGGCGGCGTGAACGGCGCCCTGGCGGGCACGGTGTCGGGCGATGGCGCCGCGACTGGTGAACTCGGTGCTGGCCAGGCCGCCGGCGGCTTGCGCGGCGCCGCGGATGTGGCCGCCGACAGGGTGGCACAACTGCGTTCCGCTGGCCGGGACGCCACAGGCAGCGGCAGCGCGGGCCTACACAGCGGCGTGCAGGCAGCAGGCGAAGGTGTACGTGGCGGCGGCCCGGGCGCAAGGTCCATGCTGGCAGCTGCGACGGGATCGGTGTCGGGCGCCGGCGCGCTGTCGCAGCCTGCCGGTGCCGGGGCGCAGGGCGGTAGCAGCGCGTCCGCTTCGGGCAAAGACGCCGCAAACCTAGGCCTGGATGCATCCGGCGCAGGGAGCATGGCCGGCAGTGCAGGCCGTGCGGTGCGTGCAGGCTCGGACGCCGATTCCGGCAGCGCCGGGAAGTCCACCCCGGCTAAAGGCGGCGCTGCGGCCTCCCTCTCGCTGAGCGCGAACGCCTCGGCCCGGGGCCGCGCGAACGGCGCAAACTAGGTCCTACAGGATCGGGGTGCCGCCCGTCACCGCGATGCGTGCCCCGGAGATGTAGCTGGCCTGGCTGGAAGCCAGCAGCACGTAGACCGGCGCCACTTCGGCCGGCTGGCCGGGCCGCTTCATCGGCACCTGCTGGCCGAAGCTTTCGACCTGGTCGGGCGGCATGGTGGCGGGAATGAGCGGCGTCCAGATCGGACCCGGCGCCACCGAGTTCACGCGGATGCCTTTCTCGGCCAGCAACTGGGCCAGGCCGGCAGTGAAATTGGCGATGGCGCCCTTGGTGGCGGCATAGGCCAGCAGGGTCGGTTTCGGGTTGTCCGAATTGATCGAGGTGGTGTTGATGATCGATGAGCCCGGCTGCATGTGCCGCACCGCCGCCTTGCAGATGTGAAACATCGCGGTGATGTTGACCTTGAAGGTGTACTCCCATTCGTCGTCAGGGATCTCTTCCAGCGAGTCGTGAGTCATCTGGAAGGCGGCGTTGTTGACCAGCACGTCGATGCGCCCGAATTCCTGCACCGCCTTGTCGACGATCGCGCGGCAGTGGCTCGGGTCGGCCAGGTCGCCCGGCGCCAGCACCGCCTTGCGGCCGGCTTCCTCGACCAGGCGCGCGGTCTCCTGCGCATCCTCGTGTTCGTTCAGGTAAGCAATCAGGACATCCGCTCCCTCGCGCGCGAAGGCCAGGGCGACGGCGCGGCCGATGCCGCTGTCGCCGCCGGTGATGAGGGCGGCCTTGTCCTTCAGCTTGCCGGAGCCCTGGTAGCTCGACTCGCCGTGGTCGGCCTTCGGCGTGAGTTGCGCCTCGGTTCCCGGCGCTTCCTGCTGCTGTGCTGGCTGTTGCGTCTGGTTCATCGCGTTTCCCTTCGCTCAGTGATTGAGGAGGCGCGGGCGCGCGGAAGCTGCGCCCGGCGTGTCTTCGTTGGCGGCCGGCTTTTCCTCGCCCCGCAGGTCGCGCGCCTCGGGCGCTTCCTGCAGCAGGACGTGCCTGGGACGCGGCGCGGTCGAGATGCCGAGGTCGTCGAACATTTGCATGGCGTCGAGGTTGATGGCCTGCTGGGTGTCCATGTAGAGGGTGTAGTCGGCGTCGAGCATGGTGTAGACAATCTCGTACTCGATCCAGTTCTGGTCGAGGGTCTTGAGGTGGGCGCGGTCGAAACGCACTTTCTCGCGCTTGCCGATGATCTCGCGCAGCATGTCCGGCACGCGGGCCGCCAGCTCGCGCGGCGTCGCGGGACTCGCCCGCAGCGCGAACACGATCCGGCGCGTGCTCATCCGGCGGTAGTTGTACACTGTGTTGCGCAGCAATTCGGCGTTCGCAATGATGATCTGTTCTCCGCCGAGGGCGCGCACGCGTGTCGTCTTCAGCCCGACATGCTCGACGGTACCGCTGAATCCGTTCACGGTAATGAAGTCGCCCACCTCGAAGGGCTTGTCCACCGCGATCGACATCGAAGCGAACAGGTCGCCCAGGATGTTCTGTACCGCCAGCGCGATGGCGACGCCGCCGATACCGAGGCTGGCGACGAAGGTGGTGACGTTGATGCCCAGGTTGGACAGCATGGCCAGCACGAACACCACCCAGACCGTGGTCTGCAGCAGCCAGATCACGACCGTGTGGGCGACCGTGACCTGGTCGTCGGCCGCGCCGCGTCCGTGGCTCAGGAAATAGCGGCGCGCGCCGATCTTGACGGCGCGGTGCAGGAAGGCGGCGATCTGGATCCCGAGCGTGAAGAACCACAGGTGGCCCAGGCGCGTGTTCCAGGGTTCGGGCAGGTCCAGCACCGACAGGCCGATCAGGATCGAGGTGGCGACGATGGCGAACACGCCGGTGCGGGCCAGGGTCTTGCCCAGTACCTGGGCGATGGTGCGGTGCTGGTGCTCCTCGCTCAGCTGGCCGAGCCGGCGGCGGAACAGGATCAGGGCGCCGTGCATCAGCGCGTAGCTGGCGACGCTGGCGGCGACGGCGAACAGGGCGTTCGGCAGGGTGATGTTCAGGGATGCGAAGAAATGTGGAATATCGTTCAAACCGGACTCCTTATCGGGAGGGCCGGCGCTGGCCGCGCGTGCCGGAATGGGCGGGGAAGGGCATGCGGCAGCGGCGCACGGCTGGCAGCGCGCCGCGCGACCGGCCAGCCAGGGCCAGGCGCAGGCGCGCCGGAAGGGCGCCGTGAAGCCGGCGCGGGCAGGGAGCGTGCGCCTTGCCCGCGCCGTGGAATCAGTGACGCTTCAGGTGCTCGCGCACGGCTTCGGCGCTCGGGCCGACCTGTTTCACCGCGCGTTCGAGCTCTTCCTTGCTCACGCCGAGCGCTTCGGTCCAGTGGCGCACTTCCCATTCCTCGTTGACGTTGATGCGGGCGCGGTCCTGTGCGCCACGGTTCTGCAGGTTGTCGGACATGATGGCCTCCTTGTTCACTTTGCTCGCTGCCAGAGTGCCAGCCACAACCGATGCGTTCCGTACGCTGTTTCACCTTGCGCGCCATTCTCGACCCGGCATCGACCCGCGGGCCGTGCCAATGGCAACTTTTTGAGGTACGCTTGCCATATCGATAGCAATCGCACCACAAGGAGGAGACCTGCATGTCCGCACCCTACGAAACCGCCCAGCCCGAACGCAGCGCCGTCGACGCCATGCCCGGCACCGTGATGCTCGATTTCGGCGCCAACTGGTGCGGCTACTGCCGCGCCGCCGAGCCCCTGATCGACGAGGCCCTGACGGGCAGCCAGGGTGTGCGCCACGTGAAGGTGGAGGACGGGCCCGGCCGCCCGCTGGGGCGCTCGTTCCGCATCAAGCTGTGGCCGACCGTGGTCGTGCTCAAGGATGGGCAAGAGGTGGCGCGCGTGGTGCGTCCGGTGTCCGCCGACGAAGTCCGCGTCGCACTGGCCCAGGCCGGTGCCGCATGAGCGAGGCTGCCGCCGCCCCTGCCAACAAGCCGCGCACGGTCCTGTTCGCGAGCCTGATCGGCACCACCATCGAGTTCTACGACTTTTACATCTACGCCACCGCCGCGGTGCTGGTCTTCCCGCGCCTGTTCTTCCCGGCCGCCGACCCGGCCGCGGCGACCCTGCAGTCGCTGGCCACCTTCGCCATCGCCTTCTTCGCCCGGCCGGTGGGTTCGGCCGTCTTCGGCCACTTCGGCGACCGCATCGGCCGCAAGGCGACCCTGGTGGCGGCGCTGCTCACCATGGGCATTTCCACCGTGCTGATCGGCCTGCTGCCCACCTATGATTCGATAGGCACGCTGGCGCCGCTGCTGCTGGCCCTGTGCCGCTTCGGCCAGGGCCTGGGCCTGGGCGGCGAGTGGGGCGGGGCGGTGTTGCTGGCGACCGAGAATGCGCCGCCGGGAAAACGCGCCTGGTACGGCATGTTCCCGCAGCTGGGGGCGCCGATCGGCTTCTTCCTGTCGGGCGGCACCTTCCTGCTGCTGGGCACCCTGATGGCGGACGAGGAATTCTTCCGCTGGGGCTGGCGGATTCCCTTCCTGGCCAGCGCGCTGCTGGTGCTGGTCGGCCTGTACGTGCGCTTGAAAATCACCGAGACCCCGGATTTCCAGAAGGTGCTGGATCGTAACGAGCGGGTCAAGGTGCCGGCGCTGGCGGTGCTCAAGGACCATACCCGCGCGCTGGTGCTGGGCACCGTCGTCGCGCTGGCGACCTTCGTGGTGTTCTACCTGATGACGGTGTTCGCGCTGAGCTGGGGCACGACCAGGCTGGGCTTCTCGCGCCAGGCCTTCCTCACCATGCAGCTGGTCGCGGTGGTGTTCTTCGCCCTGACGATCCCGCCATCGGCACTGCTGGCCGACCGCCACGGACGGCGCATGGCGATGATCCTGGTGAGCGCGGCGATCGCCGTGTTCGGGCTGCTGTTCGGGCCCCTGTTCGGTTCCGGCAGCCTGGTCGCGGTGGGCGCCTTCATGGTGCTCGGCATGTGCCTGATCGGCTTTACCTACGGGCCGCTCGGCACCTTGCTGGCCGAGCTGTTCCCGGCCGAGGTGCGCTACACCGGGGCCTCGCTGACCTTCAATTTCGCCGGCATCCTGGGCGCTTCGCTGGCGCCCTACATCGCCACCTGGCTCGCCACCAACTACGGGCTGGCCTGGGTCGGCTATTACCTGACGGCAGCGGCACTGCTGAGCTTGTTTGCCCTGCTGGCGGTCGGGGACGGGTACACCGGGGCCGCGCCGCGGCCGGCGTCCCGCTGAATGAGGAAGGGCCCCGAACGGGGCCCTTTTCACGTTCGTCCCGGCCGCTGGCCTCAGAACGAATAGACCATCGTCAGCGAAGTCTGGGTATCGGTATTCTTCTTGCCGTCCGGAACGCTCGAGTCGTTGCGCGCGCTGAAGCCGGCCTTCATCTGCATGGTCGAATTGATCTTGGTGCTGAGCGAGGTCTCGGCCACCGAACGGGTGTTCGAGGTGCCTTTCTCGACGCTGACCGTCTGGGCGAAGAAGGCCGAAGGGCTGACGCGCCAGCGCAGCTGGGCTGCGCCACGCACCGTGAGGCCGCTCTCGTCCTCGCCGGTGGCGCGCTCACCGGCAAAATAACCGGGACCGATCTCGACGTCGAGCGAGGTGTCGGGGGTGTTCAGCCAGCGCGAGCCGTGGCCGACCGCGATCGAGGAATAGCGGTTGTAGGCGCCGAAGCGGTCGGTGACGTGCGAGCCGATCACGAAGGCGCGCTTGTTTTCGCCCAGCAGCTTGAGCGAGGCCTTGGCCGAGGCGGCGAAGCGTTCCGCCGACTTGCTGCGCTCGATGTTGCCGTCGTCGTTCTCGTATTCGTCTTCCTTGAAGAAGCCGCTGACGACGAATTCATGGCTCCAGTTGGCGGTCTCGTGGCGGGCGTCGATCTTGCCCGTGACCGAGGTGCCGGTCGTGTTGCCCGAGGTGGTGATCGCGCCCAGCTCGGCCGAGGTGAACCAGCCGCCTTCGGGGATCTCGGGCTTGGCCACGGAGATCGGCCCGTGGACGTTGCCGACTGCCGGGAGGTCGAAGTCAGCCTGTGCGGCGCCATGGAAGGCGCACAGGCCGAGCGCAAGAAGAGATGCAGGGAATTTGAAGTGTTTCATAAGCACTGTATTGCCAGCAAGATGCGCGACATTGTATCCCAAAGAACGCGCAAAACGATGCGTTGAGACACATTCGGCGCGTTTTAATCAGCTCCCTTGGATGTCTGGCATCGGACCGAGCTATGTTCCGATCACGACGATCTTGAACGTGAACAGGGCGGCAATCACCCAGACCACCGGCGCCACCTCGCGTGCCCGGCCGGTCAGCAACTTCAGTACCGCGTAGCTGATGAAGCCGAAGGCGATGCCTTCCGCGATCGAGAAGGTGAAGGGCATGACGAGGGCGGTGACCGCGGCCGGGATGCTCTCGGTGGAATCGCCCCATTCGACTTCGCCCAGGTCGGACAGCATCAGGCAGGCGACGAACAGCAGGGCCGGTGCGGTGGCGTAGGCCGGGACCACGCCGGCCAGCGGCGCGATGAACAGGCAGGCCAGGAACAGCACCGCCACGGTCAGCGCCGTGAGGCCGGTGCGGCCGCCCGCCTGCACGCCCGAGGCGCTTTCCAGGTAGGCGGTGGTGCTCGAGGTGCCGAGCACGCTGCCGGCCACGATCGCCCCGCTGTCGGCCAGCAGGGCCTTGTTGAGGCGGTCCATCTTGCCCTCGACCAGCAGGCCGGCGCGGCGCGCCACGCCCATCAGGGTACCGGTGGCGTCGAACAGCTCGACCAGGAAGAACACCAGCACCACGTTCATGATGCCGACCGACAGGGCGCCGGCGATGTCGAGCTTGAACAGGGTCGGCTCGATCGAGGGCGGGGCCGAGAAGATCCCGTTATAGGTGTTCCCGCCGAAGAAGAAGGACAGCACGGTCACCAGCACGATACCGATCAGGATCGCGCCCTTCACGCGCAGGCGGTCGAGCGCGACGATGGCGAAGAAGCCGACGATGGCCATGATGGCTTCCGGCTTGTGCAGGTCGCCGGCCTTGACCAGGGTCGCCGGGCTGGCCACCACGATGCCGGCGTTCTTCAGCGCGATCAGCGCCAGGAACATGCCCAGGCCGACCGTGATTGCGACCCGCATCGACTTGGGGATGCCGTTCACGATCATGCCGCGCAGGCCCAGCAGGGAAACCAGGATGAACAGGCAGCCGGACATGAACACCGCGCCCAGCGCCGCCGGCCATGGGATGCCCATGCCCAGCACCACCGCATAGGCGAAATAGGCGTTCAGGCCCATCCCCGGGGCCATCGCGATCGGGTAGTTCGCGTACAGGCCCATCACGGCGGTGCCGAGCGCCGCCACCAGGCAGGTGGCCACGAACACCGATTCCTTCGGCATGCCGGCGTCGCCCAGGATCGAAGGATTGACGAAGATGATGTACACCATCGTCAGGAAGGTGGTCAGGCCGGCCAGCAGTTCGGTGCGGACGGTGGTGCCGCTTTGGGTGAGTTTGAAGAATCGGTCGAGCATTATTATTGGACTCCAGGCGTGTTTTGGCTGAAGCATAACACTCCGCGGTACTGCCGAGCGAGTATTGGCTGCTCCGACATGCAGCGTGGCCCCGCGCATCGGTGCCAATGCGCTAACATGGCATCTCCATCATTACCACCACATGTCATGCCGAAGAATAAGCGTCCGTTGCCCCGTACCTCGAATAATCCGCGCGAGCCCGACAACGCCTCCGTGGCGCAGGAGCTGGCCGACCTGGCCCTGGCGATCGCCGAAAGGGAGGAGGCGCCCGGCTTCGGCAGTGCCGACGAACGCGAGGAGGAACTCCTGGCCGCGGTGCGCAAGCTGCTGCGCAAGAAGCGCGACGAGGCGCTGTATGAGGCGATCGAAACGGCGCGCTACACCGATCCCGAGGCCTGCCGCCTGCTGCGCGGCCGCATCGAGGAGGAAGCCGCCAACCTGCGCCTGCGGCGCGAGGACGGCAACGGCAAGGGCGTGGAATACGAGATCGACGCCTTCCTGATCCCGCTGTTCGTGCGCAGCACCGGGGGCCTGCAGGCGGCCGACACCTTCCAGGACGAGGAGGCCTTCGAGGCGCTGGCCAACAGTTTCCACCCGGCCGGGCTGGAGAGCGCCGGCGGCAAGCTGGTGCTGGTCCAGCATGCCTACGACCTGGCCGAGATCGACCACGTGTCCTATTCGAGCCTGCAGGAGATGCTGCGCGAGGCTGCCGGCACGCTGCTGGAAAAGAAACTGCAGCCGGCGCCGACCATCGAAGCGAGCATCCGCGGCTGGACCGGCGAGCGCTTCGCGCCCGACGAGTCGGCCCTGGAGCTGCGCTTCCTGCTGGGCTTTTCGCTCAAGCGTACCGACGATCCGTTCTATGCGGTGCCGCGCGACGAAGCGGGCGCCGACGCCTGGTACGCGGCGCGCGAGGAGCGCTTCCGCGCCTGGACCGCGCAGGCCGCCCCGCTGGTGCGGCGCCTGCTGGGGCGCGAGCCCGACGGCATCCATGTCGACTTCCTCTACCAGGATCTGTTCTACGGCGCCAAGGAGCAGGGCGTGAGCGAGCTCACCACCCTCGGCATCCTGTCCGAGATCGCACGCACGCTGTCCGACAAGGACCTGGCGCCGGACCAGGTCCATGCCGCCGTCGCGCCGCTCGACGCGGGCGAGCACATCGTCCTGCGCATCAACCTGTATGCGCTCGACGGCGGCACGCCCTGGGGCAGCGTCGAGACCCCGGTCGACCTGGCCGCCGACCTCGGCGCCGAGATCGACAACCTGTGCGATGCGCTGCTGTCGCTCGGCCTGGAGGGCGTGTCGGTCGCCACCGGTTTCAGCGAGGACGGGCACCCCGAAGGCGCGGAACCCTACCAGCCGGGTTGACGGCGGTAAGGCCTTCCGACCGCGCTCTCGCTACCCCTGCGGCCCTTCCGGCGGCCGCATGAAGCCCTCATTCTTCGTTTTTCCCAAACAAACATCGCCGCCGGTCGTCCCGGCGGCGCCCGTGCACGCCCGGGCACGGTAAAAAGTGCGGTGACTTTTCGTAGTGGATTTTCTTGTATGGCTGTAGGAGCAGCCCTACATGAGTGCGTTCAGCCGGCAACTCTCTCCTATGAGAGGTCTTTGTAACATCTCGTTGCAACATTTCTAGTTAGCAATATTGCAATGCATAAATGAAAATAATGGCAATTTTGCATGTTACGATTAGCGGGTCCGGTGTGGGATTGAACCGCAATTGTCCACACCCGGGGAACTGGCCAACAGAGAGAAAACGCCAGGCTTTGCCAACAAAATAGCGCCACGAAGGCGAAAGGAAATAAATATGCCGACCTTGATCGTGTTTTGCCACCTGCGCTGGGACTTCGTCTTCCAGCGTCCCCAGCACCTGATGACCCGTCTGGCGGAACACTACGATATCCTGTTTGTCGAGGAACCGGTCTATAGCGAAGGGCAGGCATACCTGAAGAAGACGGCCGTCGCGCCGAATATCACGGTGTGCCAGCCGCATACCGCCATCCATGCACCAGGCTTCCACGATGACCAGCTTCCGACCCTGCACACCCTGTTGGCCGACCTCGTGCCGGAAGGCGAGCAGCCGGTCGTCTGGTTCTATACCCCGATGGCGCTGCCGCTGCTGCAGGGCCTGAACCCGTCCAAGATCGTCTACGATTGCATGGACGAGCTGGCAATGTTCAAGAACGCGCCGAAACAGTTGCTGCAGCGCGAAAGCGCGTTGCTGAACATGGCCGACGTCGTCTTTACCGGCGGCCCGAGCCTGTACCAGTCCAAGCGTGACCGCCACGCGAACGCGCACTGCTTCTCGAGCAGCGTCGACGCCAAGCACTTCCGCCAGGCCCAGGACCGCGCGATCTCGCATCCGGACCAGGCCCATATCGCGCACCCGCGCCTGGGCTTCTACGGCGTGATCGACGAACGCCTCGACGTCGAACTGGTCTCCAAAATGGCCGATGCCCATCCGGAATGGCAGATCGTGATGGTGGGCCCGGTCGTCAAGATCGACCCGGCCACGCTGCCGAAGCAGCCCAACGTCCACTATATGGGCCAGCGCAGCTACGACCAGCTGCCGAAGTTCCTGGCGGGCTGGGACGTATGCCTGCTGCCGTTCGCGATGAACGATTCGACCAAGTTCATCTCGCCGACCAAGGTGCTCGAGTACATGGCGGCGGAGCTGCCGGCGGTGTCGACCCCGATCACCGACGTCAAGGTGCCGTATGGCGACGTGGTGGCGGTTGCCGCCACCGCGGAAGAGTTCATCGCCGCCTGCGAACGCCAGCTGGCCCTGAGCGAAGGCGAGCGCCTGGCCATGGCCAAGCGCATGCGCGAAGTGGTGGCGAACACCTCCTGGGACCTGACCGCCAGCCGCATGCACGAGCTGATCGAAAGCGCCGTGCCGGGCCGCCATGCGCGCCTGCCGGCCAATCCGGATGTCGCCAAGGCCGACGTGCTGCCCGTGAAGGCAGCCAAGCTGCCGGTGGCGAAGAGCGCCTGACAGGGTAAGCGGCCAGCGCGGCGGGCAAACCGCCAGCGCTGGCTGGCGACGGCACGGCGGCGGACCCTCGCGGGTACCGCCGCCGTGTTTTTTTGCGTGGGTGGCCGGCTTCGTCGAGTGGGCGGCTCTACCCGGCACTGTGCCCCTCATCGCCGTATGGGCCGCCCACGCGGTGATGGATAGACGCTCCGTTTGCGGGCGTCGAACGAACAAGAACGGCGCGGTGTCCTGGGACACCGCGCCGTTTTCGGCCATGTTGCGAGGGTCAGGCGACCCGCTTAGCGGTTGCCGCCACGTCCGCCGCCATTGCCGCTTTGCGAATTACCGCGGTTGCCGCTCTGCTGGTTGCCGTCGTTCTTGTGGCTCATGCGTCCGGCTTCGCGCGCCTCTTCCGAGGTGAACTCGTGGGCGTTGCCTGATGCGTGGGCCGCGCGGCCGCCCTGCGAAGCGATTTCGCGCTGGCGCTGCGGATCCATCGAGGCGAAGCCGCGGCCACCGCCGCCATTGCCGCCGCCGCCGCTTTGCGAGTTCCCGCCGCGTCCGCTCTGCGAATTGCTGCGCTTGCTGTTGCCCTGGTTGTTCGATGCCATGATGGTCTCCTTTATCGATGACAGGGTTGGTCGGTTCTCTTCCGGCCGCTGCCGCCGCGTCCTGCGGAGGTGTCCGTTTCCGGAAGAGGTGAGTCCATCTTAGGCCACCGGCCTGGGCCGCGGAATAGGACTGCCCGGCCCAGCGCTGTAGGACCGTTCCGGCGCATACCGTCGCGCACCCGATGCTCAGTGGGGAAGCGCGCCGCCGGGAGTCGGAGCGGCGGGCGGCCAGCCCCCGACCGGATCGTGGGCGCCAGCTACCCGTACCACCGACAGCGGGTGGGCGAACTGGATGCCTTCGCGCTGGAAGGCGCGGTAGATCTGCAGCAGGATCTGCTCCTGGGTGTCCATGTGCAGGATGTAGTCGGGGCTCTTGAAGTGGTACACCACCTCGTAGTCGAGCGACCAGTCGCCGTAGCGGAAGAAGTGCGCCCGTTCGAAATTGACGTCGGCCCGTGACGAGATGATGTCGCGGATCATGGCCGGGATCGCGGTCACCTGGGCTTCGCTGGTGCCGTAGGCCACCCGCAGGAGGAAGGCGACGCGGCGCGACTCCATGCGCTTGTGGTTGTGGATCCGGCTCCTGAGCAGCTCGCCGTTCGAGAACACGATCTGCTCGCCGCCGAGGCCGCGCAGGCGCGTGGTCTTCAGGCCGATGTATTCGACGGCGCCGAGGGCGTCGCCGACGATGATGAAGTCGCCCACCTCGAAGGGCTTGTCGAGCATGATCGAGAGCGAGGCGAACAGGTCGCCGAGGATGTTCTGGGTAGCCAGGGCCACGGCGATGCCGCCGATATTCCATCCCTGACCCCATCCCATCGTCACCGCAAAGGGAGTAGTGTGGGGGCCAGCAGGCCTGCGGCGCGCACAATTGACGCTGGCCGCGCATGGCCGAGGTCCTGCTGTCGATCCCCTGGTAGTCCGGCGCGCCGCCGCTACCTGGAAGTTCAGGCCAGCGCTTGCTCGATGGCGGCGGTGGTGGCCGGCTTGGTGAGGTGCCGGTCGAAGCCGGCGCGGGCGCTCCGCTCGCGGTCGGCCTCGCCGCCCCAGCCGGTCAGCGCCACCAGCCGCACGCCGGCATGGCGCGGTTCGCGCCGGATCGCTTCGGCCACCTCGAAGCCCGACATGCCCGGCATGCCGAGGTCGAGGAACACGACGTCGGGCTGGAATCCCGCCATCATGCGCAGCGCCTGGTGGCCGTCGTTGGCCACCAGCGCCTGGTGGCCGAGCTGGCCCAGCACGGCCGACAGCGTCTCGGCCGCGTCGCGGTTGTCGTCTACCACCAGCACGCGCCGGGCCATGCGCGCCGCCGCGGCTGCATCCGCCGGCCCGGGCGCCGGTACGGGAAGCTCCACGGGCGCCAGCGGCAGGCGCACGGTAAACACGCTGCCGGCATTGGTGCCGGCGCTGCTCGCCCGCACGCTGCCGCCATGCAGTTCCACCAGGCTGCGCACCAGCGACAGGCCGATGCCCAGCCCGCCCGCCGCATGGCGGCGGCCTTCGCCGATCTGGGTGAACATCTTGAACACATCTTCCAGGCGCGCGGGATCGATGCCGATGCCGTTGTCGGAGACGGCGATGACCGCGTCGTCGCCGTCGCGTTCGGCCGCCAGCACGATGCTGCCCCCGCGCGGCGTGTAGCGCGCCGCGTTGTTGAGCAGGTTGGACACCACCTGGGTCAGGCGGGTGGGATCGGCATCCACCACCAGGGTTTCCTGCGGCAGGCGCAGGTCGAGCTGGTGGCGCGCCGCCTCGATCAGCGGCATGCTGGTCTCGACCGCCGCCGACAGCACGCCGGCCAGGTCGATGCGTTCGCGCTTGAGCGCCACCTGGCCGCGCGTGATGCGGGCCACGTCGAGCAAGTCGTCGACCAGGTGGACCAGCTGCCCGAGCTGGCGTTCCATGATCTCGTGGATGCGCGCCACTGCCGCCGGGTCCTCGGGCGCGCGCCGGATGAACTGCAGGCCGCTGCGCAGCGGCGCCAGCGGGTTGCGCAGCTCGTGGGCGAGGGTTGCCAGGAATTCGGTCTTGATGCGGTTCGCTTCTTCCAGGTCGGCCGCCATCTGGCGCAGCGCGTCCTCGCCCTTGCGCCGTTCGGTGATGTCGTTGAACACGACCGCGATCCGGTGCTGCTCCGGCGGCCCGATCCGGGCCGCATAGACGTCGAACCAGCGGCCCAGCTCGCGCGCTTCGTTCACGAAGCGCACCGCCTCGCCGGTCGCGGCAACCCTTCCATAAATCTCGAACCAATAGCGCTCATGGTGCGGGGCGATCTGGCGGATGTTGCGCCCGATCGCATTGGCCAGGCCGGTATGCTTGACGAAGGCTGGATTGGTTTCCAGGAAGCGGTAGTCGCAGGCTTGTCCGGTATTGTCGTACAACATTTCGATGACGCACACGCCCTCGTCGATCGAATCGAACAGGGTGCGGTAGCGTTCCTCGCTCAGGCGCAGCTGCTGTTCGGCCTCGAACTGGCGCGAGGCATCGATCACCACGCCGCGCATGCGCGCGCTGCCGTCCGCCGCCGGCGCCACGCTGCCGCGTGCGATGACCCAGCGCCAGCCGCCGCCGGCGCGCCGGATGCGGAAGGTCGCGTCGTAGGGCGCGCAGCGCGCCACCGCGTCCGACAGCAGGGCCTGCACGGCCGCCACGTCATCCGGGTGGAGCGCTTCGAAGTAGCGCGCCACCGGCGCACTGTCTCGCATCGCCTCGGGGATGTCGAACAGGGCGGCCATGCGGGCGTCGCCGGCGACGCGGTCGGGACCGATGTCCCAGGTCCACACCCCCAGCTCGGCGGCGGCGATGATGGATTCGAGCCGGGCACTGGCATCGATGAGGTCCGCCTCGGCGCGCCGCCGCTCGGCGGTGGCCTGGAAGGCGTCGATGTAGAAGCGCAGCTTGGCGCGCAGGATCACCGGGGACAGCGGCTCGCTCAGCACCGCTACCGCACCGGCTTCATACAGGGGTTCGACCGGGAAGCCGGCGCCGGCCGGCACGCCCAGTGCGACCACCGGCGTGTGGACCGAGCGGCGCGTGGCCCGGACCTGGCGGATGGTGGCGGCCAGCGCGCCGGCATCGCCCGCATAGCCGACCAGCACCAGCGCGAAGTCATGGTGGCGCGCCTGCTCCAGGCCCGCCGCCACCGAACGGGCATGCAGGACCGTCTCGCCCAGCTCGTCCGCGACGCGTCCCAGCACCGGGTCGGGAACCGGGCGCTCGCAGATGAACAGCACGCTGGCGGGGCCAGGGGTCAAGGCCTGCCCCTGTGGGCCGGTAGGTGTCTCATGGTCGGATCCTGTTGTGGTGGTGGCGACAATCTACGGTCAGGATGCCTCCCTGTCAACGTCCGGAGGCCGCCACGCCGGGCTTGCGCCGCGGCTTGGCAATTGCCAGTAGTATTTCCCAACGATGGACCACATGTCGGCCGCATGGCCGTCCGCACGCACAAGGGAGGAATGGAGCATGGAAAGCGGAGCTAGCACCGCACGATACGAAGTGGCCGACATCATGCGCGGCATTTATGGGGACGGCATCATCGCCTGCCGCGGGGCCTTCAGCCGCGAGCTGATCGGGGAACTGCGCGCCGACATCGACATGCTGTTCGACGAAGCGCTGGCGCGCGAGGGCGGGGCCCTGAACCGCGGCCCGAACCGTTACTACGTCGAGGTGCATCCGGAGCGCCTGCGCTCCTTCGTGACCATCGCCAGCCATCCCTGGGTGGCCGCGGTCTGCAGCGCGGTGCTGGGGCCGGAATGGCGCATCGTCGAAGTGGGCTTCGACGTGCCGGGACCGGGCGCCATGCACCAGCCCTGGCACCGCGACTTCGCCTCGCCGCCGGAAACGGTCCAGGGCCGGCGCCTCAGTTCGCTGGCCTTCAACCTCACCACGGTCGACGTCACCGAGGACATGGGCCCCTTCGAGATCGCCCCGGGCACCCAGTGGGACCTGTACGACGGCGACCCGATGTTCCCCGACAAGTCGCTGTATCCGCGCTACGAGGCCCTGGCCCAGCGCAAGCTGCCGCAGGTGGGCGACATCTCGGCCCGTTCGGCCCTGACCATCCACCGCGGCACCGCCAACCGCTCGCAGGTCTCGCGTCCGGTGCTGGTGGTGGGCGCCGATGCGCCGGATGCGACCAACGCGATCAAGCACGACCTGCAGCTGTCGCGCGCCTACCATGACAGCTTGCCGGAAGGGGTGCGCAGGCACCTGAACTGCCGCGTCGTCGAGCAGCTTGTGCCGATCCGGCAGGCGCACACGATCGAGGGCCTGAAGATGGGCGTGACGATGGGCGGGTGAGGGAGAGAGGAGGGGCCGCGCGCAGCGGCCCCGAAAGACTTACTCTTTTTCCGGGACGCCCTGCGAGGGCACCGGTGTCTTCAGTGCGTCGGGCAGCGCGTCGGCGATGCCGTTCTCGGGCATCTGGCCGACCCGGCGCGCCTCGTCGGAATGCTGGTCGAGGCTGACTTCCTCGGCGACGTCGAAGCGGCCGTCCTCGGCGCCTTCCTCACCGGGAAGCAGATTGTCGGAACGCTGGTCCTGGCCGCCGCCGGCGACGGGGTTCGCCTGCGGCCGGGCCTGCTCGTTTTCTGGCTGGGGTGCTGGGGCCATGCTGTCCTCCTGTTGACGGTTTTTCATGACCCATTATCGCGCCGCGCCCGCCGGCCGGGCGCACGCTAGTCGCGCCGCTCCTTGCGCGGCAGGTTCTTTTCCACGATCGCCCACACGATCATCCCGTAGGCCAGTACCCGGATCAGGTAGTGCAGCGGTGAATCCTCGCCGGCCTCGTTCAGCACCGCGGAATAGATGCGGTGCACGCCTTCGATGAAGAAGGACAGGGCGAACCAGAGGAAGAAGCGGTCGCCGGTATTGCGCCAGAAGCGCAGGAAGAACAGGGCGATGGTGAGCGAAGCCATCGAGATCGCGCCGTACATCATCTGGACCATCGGCTCACTCCTTCTCGTAGATCAGGCCGTACAACAACAGCAGGCATGCCACCAGGGCGCTGATGACCCGCAGCGGCATGAAATCGACATTCGGAAACACGATCTTGTCGAAAATCAGGAACAGGTTATTGAAAGTCATCACCGCAAAGCACAGACCGCTCCAGAACAGGAGCCGGTAACGCGTGCGCCGGTAGCTGGCGAACAGGAGCCAGGTACAGGCCAGCGAGGTCAACATGCACAAGGTGTAGATGAGTTCGCCCATTAGGTATCCTTTCGCAGGCGGAAGGCGTCGGCGAACTGCTGCGCCTTGCGGTCGAGAGTGGAATGGATGAGGTTGGTGACGTCCACCAGGTGACGCGCGTAGAGCTCGGCCAGGCCGTCGATCCGCTCGCGCAGCGCTTCGGACGCAGGGGAATAGCAATAGGAATGCTCGTTCGGCGCAGGGCAGGGCGCGGCCATGCCGGATCGGCACAGCTCGTCGAGGAGTGCCTGGGCGGTACGCTCACTGGTATACAAGCGGCGCGCCAGCGTCTCTCCGCTCCATTGCTGGCCGGAATTCGCGCGCAGCAGCAGCAGCGCCTCGAGGAAGGGCACGGAGGGAATGCTCGTCAGGACAAAACGGCGCAAGTCCTCTGGGATTGGCGGACGGTTCATTCGCTTCGGGTATACTTTCCCAAAAGGAATCTTTTGTTAAGAAAGGCGCAAGTTTATCTCATTCTCGATGGAAAGGCATTTCCAATCGTGCGCATGCTGGCGTATGGTTTGTTTGACCTCCCTCAACTGCGCTCGGCTACAATACGGGCTAACGATTTTCTGGTTCGTCCCGCACATCCTCATGTTTCGCTCCACCCTGGCCCGGCTTGCCCGCGCCTTCTTCCTCGGCGGCCTGCTGGCCGCCGGCGCGGCCCAGGCCGCAAGCTGCCCCGACCATTACCTCGACGGCCGTGCGCCCGAGATCCGCAACCCCAAGCTGGCTGCCGCCACCCGTGAGCTGTGCTACAGCGAATTCGGCGTGATGCATTCGGGCGTCACCCGCACCGCGCTGTGGTCGGCCGAGCACCTGGCGCCAAGCCAGCTCGAAGCCGCCGAGGGCCTGGACCGCAACAACAAATTCCATCCCGAGCCGCGCCTGCCGCGCGGCCAGCGCGCCGAGCTGTCCGACTATGCGCGCAGCGGCTTCGACCGCGGCCACCTGGCGCCGAACGGCGACATGCCCGACCGCCGCGCCCAGCGCGAAAGCTTCTCGCTGGCGAACATGGTCCCCCAGGACCGCGAGCACAACCGCCACATCTGGGCGCCGATCGAAGGCGCGGTGCGCAAGATGGCCAAGCGCGAAGGTTCCCTGTACGTGATCACGGGCCCGGCCTTCCTCGGCAGCAACCTGCGCAAGGTCGGTAACGTGATCGTGCCGAGCCACCTGTACAAGGTGGTGTACAGTCCGCGCCAGAAGGCTGCCGCCGCCTGGTTCGTCGAGAACCGCGCCGATGCGCCGATCCAGGTGATCCCGGTCGCCGAGCTGGAGCGTATCGTCGGCATCGAACTGCTGCCCTCCCTGAGCCGCCAGCAGAAGGAGCGCATGCTGGCGCTGCCGAAGATCCGCCAGAAGAAGCAACGCAACTGACCGCACCGCCCAGGAAGGAAAACCCATGCCGAAGAAACCGTTCAAGCCCTTTGCCAATGAAGCCGACGTCCTCGAGATCGGCAACTTGATGCTGGAGAACCGGCTCGACCGCATCACCATCTCCGGCGACGTCGACCTGACCGCCGACAAGGCCGGGCTCGCGCTGGCGCGCCGCCTGCACGCGCAACTGGGCGCGGTGGTCGAGGCACTCGAGGCGCGCGAGCTGCCCGACCGCCTGCCGCCGCCCGACGTCGAGACCGTCGACAATCCCTTCGCCTGACTCCCCCAGGTCCTGTCCGGGTCGCCGGTTCGCATAGCACATGAGGGCGCAACCGGGCCGTACCGTTCCGCACGTCAAAGGTGCGCAGGGGCCCACGGAAAAGGCGTAATCTCGTTCGCTCCCCAACCGGCGATGCGAGGAGCTGTCCCGATGTCGAGCAATATCCCCGAGAACAACCAGCAGGAAGGCCTGCGCATACCCGTGATCGAGGAGCAGCTGGCCGTCGGTACTCGCGTCGTCGAGACCGGCCGCGGCGTACGTGTCCACAAGACGGTCAGCGAACAACCGGTCACCATCGACGAGCGCCTCATGCGCGAAGAGGTGGATGTCCGGCACGTTCCCGTGGACAGGATCGTCGCGCCGGAAGAAGCACCTGCAAGCCGCTACGAAGGCGACACGCTGGTGGTGCCGGTTCTCGAAGAAGTGCTGGTGGTCGAACGCCGCCTGCGCATCAAGGAAGAACTGCACATCACCCGGGTCCGGCACGAGGAGCCTTACCGAGAGACCGTTCCGCTCAAGGCGGAACGGGTCGAGGTGGAGCGCTTCGACGACGCCGGGCCGCCGCCCGCATCCGATACCCACCAATGATGGAGGAACGACCATGCAACATACTTTGGTAGCCGTATTCGATAACAACGCCGACGCGCGCAGCGCGATGGACGAACTGCTCGCCTCGGGCTTCCCGCGCCAGGACGTGCGCATGTCCGGCGACACCGGCGCCGGCATCACCGGCAGCTCCAGCACCACCACCACGACCACCACGGCCACGTCCACCGACACCGACACGGGCATCGGCAGCAGCATCAAGAATTTCTTCAGCGACCTGTTCGGCAGTGACGAGGACGACAGCCGCCGCCTCAGCCGCTACGAAGGCGCCGTCTCCGGCGGCAAGTGCGTGATCACCCTGACCGCCGATTCGCTGCCGGAGGTCGAGCGCGCCGCCGACATCGTCGAGCGCTTCGGTCCGATCGACATCGACGAGCACTCGGACAACGTCGGCAAGATGGCGTCCAGCGGGGCCATGCTGCAGGGCAGCCAGAGCGGCATGCAGTCGTACTCGACGTCCACCCAGTCGGCCTCGGCCCAGCAGCAGGGCGCCCTGTCCGGCGCCTCGCTGCAACGCGACACCGCGATGGAAGCCGGCCGCACCGGCAGCACCCAGTCCATTCCCGTCGTCGAAGAACAGCTGAAGGTCGGCAAGCGCGAAGTCCAGCGCGGCGGCGTGCGCATCTACTCGCGCGTGGTCGAGACCCCGGTCGACGAGACCGTCGGCCTGCGCGAAGAACACGTCGACGTCCAGCGCCGCGCCGTCGACCAGCCGATCAGCCCGGCCGACGCGACCGCGTTCAAGGAACAGACCATCGAAATGCGCGAGACCGCGGAAGAAGCGGTGGTCGAGAAATCGGCCCGGATCGTCGAGGAAGTCACGGTCGGCAAGCAGGTCAATGAACGCCAGGAGCAGATCCACGACACCGTGCGCCATACCGAGGTGGACGTGCAGCGCCTGGACGGCAGCACGGCGCGCTCCGACCTGCGCGACGACGACAGCTATTTCCGCAACCACTTCACCAGCACCTACGGGGCCACCGGTGCATCGTATGACGATTATGCGCCGGCCTACAGCTACGGTTCGCAGATGGCCAGCAGCGGCCGCTATACCGGACGCCAGTGGGACGACGTCGAATCCGACCTGCGCACCGACTGGGAATCGCGCTACAGCGGCGGCCCCTCGACCTGGGAAAAGATGAAGGCCGCGGTGCGGCACGGCTGGGACCGCATGACCGGCGACACCGGCACCAACCGGACCTACTGAGCCCGCTTATCCGCAGTACCGACGGCGCCTGCGGGCGCCGTTTTCCATCCTTCCTACTGTCCCGTCAGGCGCGCGCGCGTACAGCCGGGTTTGGAGTAATCTGGTCCCGTGCATTTGCGCGCGGCGGGCTGGCGCGCGAGCTGTCTCGACCTCGTCCTACTCACGCGAGCGGTCCGGGGCCGGATTGTTCGGCAGCCACCCCCGTCACTCACTTTAAGGGAGGAATGACCATGCAACATACTCTTGTAGCCGTGTTCGACAACCGGACCGACGCACAGAATGCGATGAACGAGCTCATGTCCTCGGGCTTCTCGCGTGACGAGGTCAAGTTGAGCAATGCCGACCCGACCGGCATGACCGACAGCGTCACCGGCAGCACCGGGGACACCGGCCGCAGCGACACCCTGGCCGACGGCACCGGGATCGGCATCGGCGCTTCCATCAAGCACTTCTTCACCGACCTGTTCGGCGCTGACAACAGCGAGCATGCCAGCAGGTACGAGGGCGCGGTCACCCGCGGCCACCACGTGCTCACCGTGCGCGCCCAATCCCTGCCGGAAGTCGAGCGCGCCGCCGACATCGTCGAACGCTACGGTCCGACCGACATCGACGAGCAGGCAACGGGCGTCGGCGCGATGGGCGCCGGCAGCGGCCTGTCGGAGTCGATGCGCATGAGCGGCGCCGGCGGCATCCAGCAATCCTCGCAGATGTCGGCCCAGTCCGGCGCCGGCATGAGCGGCAGCACGACGGCCGGCAGCGGCAGCCTCGCGACGGCGGCGGGCGCCGGCGCAGCCACGGGCGCCAGCCAGCAGCTCGACAACCCCGGCGACCGCAAGATCTTCCAGCAGCAGTCGCTGCACCAGGCCGAACCGATGGGAACCACCTACCAGGAACCGATGGGCCAGAGCGGCCTGAGCGCGACTGGCGGCACCTCGCTCCAGGGTTCGACCCTGCAGGAAAACTCGGTGCAGGCCTCGTCGCTCGAAGGCACGCAGAACGACATGTCGATCCGCAGTTCGGGCGGCCAGGGCGGCACCCTGCAGGGCTCCTCGCTGGAAGGGTCGGCGATGCAGGGAGGCGCCGGCTCGATGCAGCGCGATACCGCGATGGGCTCTTCGCCGGGCAGCAGCCGCTTCACCGAGACCCAGCGCGGCAAGTCGCGTATCTACTCGCCGGGAGCTACCACGGCAGGGACCGGCAGCGGGCTCGATATCGGCAGCAATTTCTTCGGCGACGATGACGATTACTACCGCAACCACTTCCTGGCCAACTACAGCGGCGAAGACTACGACCGCATGAAGCCGGCCTACGCCTACGGCTCCGAGATGGCGCGCAACGACAAGTACCGCGGCCGCAAGTGGGACGAGGTCGAGAACGACCTGCGCAGCGACTGGAGCACTCGCAGCGGCGATACCGCGGGCGACACCTGGGACCGCATGAAAGCCGCCGTTCGCCGCGGCTGGGATCGCATGACCAACGACGATGACGACACCATCTACCGCAGCCATTTCAGCAGCACCTACGGCACGACCGGTGGATCGTACGACGACTACGCGCCGGCCTACAGCTACGGCGCCGAAAGCGCACGCAGCGACAAGTACCGCGGCCGCCGCTGGGACGAGGTCGAGAACGACCTGCACAGCGACTGGGACACCCGTAGCGGCAGCAGCGCCGGTTCGACCTGGGAGAAGATGAAGTCGGCCGTGCGCCGCGGCTGGGACCGCATGACCCTCGACAAGGACGACGACAGCTACTACCGCAGCCACTACGACAGCACGCTGGGAAGCTCGGGCATGGATTACGACAGCGTCAAGCCGGCCTATGCCTACGGTTCCGAGATGCGCAAGAGCGAGCTCTACCGTAATCGTCCGTGGGACGACATCGAAGGCGACCTGGCGCGCGGCTGGGATTCGCGGATTTCCGGCGGCACCGGTGCGAGCACCGCGGCCGGCACCGGCGTGGGCGGCGCATGGGAAAGCATGAAGTCGGCGGTCCGCCACGGTTGGGACCGCATGACGGACGACGACGATAACGACCGCGAGTACCGCAGTCACTGGAACGCCACCTACAGCACCTCCAGCGACGCCGGCAGCTATGACGACTACAAGCCGGCCTACGCCTATGGCTCGTCGATGGCCCAGGATCCGAAGTACCGCGGCCGCCAGTGGGGCGAAGTCGAGAACGACCTGCGCACCGACTGGGATACCCGCTACGGCAGCGGCGGCCAGTCAACCTGGGAGAAGATGAAGTCGGCGGTGCGCCATGGCTGGGATCGGATGACTTCCTGACCGAACGCCATGCCATGGCGGCCTGATAAATAGTCAGGGACGCCGCCGAGCGTGCAAAGCCCTCCAGGGTCGAACCTGGGGGGCTTTGTTCTTTGCGCTGGCGGGGTATTGGAGTAGGCTGTTCAGAACCTATCCCAGTGGGGAAGAGGAAGTTGATGGCGATGCATGGCAAGCGGGGGCAAGGCGCGAGGAGGACGCATGGCTGGCCCATGCAACGACGAGCAACGCAGCACCCGCTTGTCAGGCGCGCCAGCAACGACTCATTCCCTACTGGGATAGGTTCTTAGTGCAACGGCCATGCGCCGGAGCGGGACGGGCCGGTCGGTACGGCAGCCAGGATTGGCGCGCCCCGGGACTCACCGATTGGGAGGAAGGACCATGCGACATACTCTTGTAGCTGTGTTCGGTAACCGGACCGACGCACAGAACGCGATGAACGAGCTGATAACTGCGGGTTTCCCGCGCGAGGAGCTCACGCTCTCCAACGCCGATCCGACCGGCATGACCGACAGCGCAAGCGGCGCCGGCGGCAGCGCCACCCCGGGCGGCGGCGCCGACGCCGGGAACAGCGCCAACCTGAGGCGCGTCTTCACCGACCTGTTCGGCGCCGACAACAGCCCGCGCGCCAGCCGATATGCAGGCGCAGTCACACGCGGCCACCACGTGCTGGTGATGCGCGCCGATACGCTTCCGGAAGCCGAGCGCGCCGCCGATATCGTCGAGCGCTTCGGTCCCTCGGACGTCGACGAGGAGGCGCTTCCAGGCAGACCGCCCGAATCGATGCGCATGGGCGCCGCCGCCAGCATGCAGCAGGCTTCACCGGCGCCGGCGCAGCCGCGCGCAGCAAGCAGGCCGCATCTCGACAACCCGGGCGACGGCATGATCTTCCAGCAGCATTCGCTGTACCAGTCCGAGCCGACCGGCGGGACCTACCAGGAGCCGCTCGGATCGAGCGGGCTCGGCGCGACCGGCAGCACCTCGCTGCACGGCTCGACCTTGCGCGACAATGCTGGCCATGTCCCCACCTTCGAGGACATCGAGACGGGCGGCGGCGAATCGATGCAGCGCGAATCCGGCCCGGGCGGCGTGCCCGTGGCGAGCCCGCGCCTTGCCGAGACCCAGCGCGGCCGGTCGCGCATCTATTCGGCGGAACCCGAGTCGCCCGCAGCCGGCGGCAGCGGCCTGGACATCGGCAGCAATTTTTTCGGCGATGACGACGATTACTACCGCAACCATTTCCTGTCCAACTACGGCGGCGAGGATTACGACCATGTCAAGCCGGCCTACGCCTACGGCGCCGACATGGCGCGCCACGAGAAGTATCACGGTCGCGCGTGGCATGTAGTCGAAAGCGAGCTGCGCCGGGAGTGGGAGGCCCTCAACGCAGGGGTGGCCGGTTTGACCTGGGAAAAGATGAAGGCCGCCGTACGCCGCGGCTGGGACCGGATGACGGTGCACCACGACGCCGACAGGTACTATCGCAGCCACTACGACACCCACCTGGGCGGCTCGGGGATGGAGTACGACAGCGTCAAGCCGGCGTATTCGTTCGGCGCCGAGATGCGCAGGAGCGAGCTGTACCGCAATCGTCCGTGGGACGACGTCGAGGGCGACCTGGCGCGTGCCTGGGATGCGCGTCGCGGCACCAACAAGGGGAGTGCCTGGGATCGCATCAAGGCGGCGGTGCGGCATGGTTGGGAGCGGATCAAGTCATGATCCGCGCCGGGCCCGGGCTGCACAGCGCGGCATTGGGCAAAACAAATCGGCGCCCAAGGGGGCGCCGATTTCATTGTCACAGCCTGAAGAGCAGCCGCATCATTGCGCAAACGCCTGCGCCGCCGGCGTGATCCGCACCGCCTCCGGCTTGATTCCGAGCTTCATCGAGCCGATCTGCTGGTCTTCGTCCAGCAGCGCCTGCGGCTTCTTCGCGTCGTAGCTGATCGGCGAGAAGGCATCCGTCATCAGCTTGTCCTTCAGGGCAGCCGCGTCCTTGGTGATGATCACCACCGACAGGTTCTTGGCCGACAGGTGCTTCCTGATCGCCGCATTCACGTCGGCCACGGTGAGCTTGGCCAGGCCGTCGCGCATCATGCGGGTGAACTCGGGCGTGCGGTACCACTGGGCGTCGAGGGCATAGCCCAGCTGCTGGTCCTGGGTGGCCGTCATCACGAACACGTTTTTTTCAAGATAGCCGCGGGTGGTCTCGAAGTCCTGCTGCGACAGGCCGTTCTGGATCATCTTGTCCAGCTCGAACAGCGCGGCGCGCAGGGCGAAGTGGCCGTTCTGCGGCGCCACCGGGCGGATCCAGACTTCGAACAGCTGCGCCTTGCGGCCCAGGTTCGGATTCGGGAAGAACTGGAACATCCCGCGCGGGAAGGCTTCGATATAGGCGTAGTCGCCGTAGTTCATGCCGCGCTCTTCACGGATGCGCTGGTACAGGCGGGCGCTCGAGGCGCGGTGTTCGCCCAGCCAGGTCTTGGCCAGCCACAGGGCCGGGAAATCCGGATGCGAACGGGTCACCTCGATCGGCAGGCCGAAGGAGATCGCGGTGGCGCGGGTGTTCTTCTCGATGATCTCGACGTCCAGGCCGTTCGGCATGCGGCCGCGGATGGCCGGGGTCGGGGCCAGGCCGCCGGCCGCCGGCAGGCGCGCCAGCGCGCCCTTCAGGGAGGCGACCATGGCATCCGAGACGTCACCCGAGATGCCGACCCGCACCGCGCCCTGCGTGTACGCCTGGCGATAGAAGTCCTTGACGTCGTCCAGCGTGATCGATTCGATGCCCTTGACCGTGCCCAGCACCGGATGGCCGTAGGGCGTGCCGGCGAAGACATTGGCCTGCAGGCGCTCCTTGCCGAATTCCTCTTCGTTGTTGTCCTTCAGGTCCAGCACCAGGGCATTCTTCTGCGCGTCCTTCAGGCGGCGGAAATCTTCCTCGCGGAAGCCCGGGTCCACCAGCAGCGGCAGGGCGATGCCGAGGTACTGGTCCCAGTTGTCCTTGTGGGTCGAGCCGCTGAAGGTGGTCATTTCCTTGTCGGTCTGCTCGCTGAAGCTGCCGGCCAGCGGGAACAGGGCCTTGGTCACTTCGTCGATCTTGCGCTCGCGCGAGCCGCTCGACGCGACCATGGCCGCGGTCAGCGCCGCCAGGCCTTCCTTGCCCTTGGGGTCGTGCGCCGAGCCGGCCGCGAACAGCAGCTTGAAGCGGATCTGCGGCAGGGCCGACTTCTGGACCAGCACGTCGAATTTGGCCTCGCTCGCCTTCGGTGCGAAGTCGGCCAGCTTGGGCAGGTTCTTGATCTCCGCCGGCAGCGCGTCGTGCGACAGGGTGGTCACCACCATCGACTCGTCCACCAGGTACTTGCGCGCGGCCGCCTGCAGGTCGGCCGGCGTGAGGCTGTCGACCACGCGGTAGTAGCGGTTCAGGGTGTCGTAGGACCGATTGAAGTGCACGTAGGAGGCCAGGGTGGAGGCGATCGCCTCGGTGTTGTCGAGCGTGCGGATCAGCCCGTATTTATTGGCGGATTTCGCATCGGCCAGCGCGGCGGCCGTGACCGGCTCGTTGCGCAGCTTCGCCACGGTCTGCAGGATGGCGTCGCGAACGTACAGCGCATCGGTCGGCTTCTTCACGCGCGCGCCGATGGTGGCCAGGGTCGGGTCGACCCGGTTCGGCACGAAGTCGAACAGCTGGTCGACCTTCTGCTCGTCCTGCACCAGGCGCTTGTACAGCGGCGAGGTGCGGCCGAAGGACAGCGACAGCAGCATCGACAGCGCCGCCTGGTCCTTCCGGGTATCGGAAAAGGCCGGTGCGCGGAAGGCGACCGTCACCAGCGGCAGGGTAGGGGTCTGCCAGGCCACGTGGCGGTATTGCGCGCCTTGCGGGGCCGGCTCGACCGGCACGTTCGACTTGAAGCTGCCGCGCTTCCATCCGCCCCAGTATTTTTCGACCATCGCCACCGCCTTGGCCGGCTCGACGTCGCCGGCGATGATCACGGTGGTGCGCTCCGGACGGTACCAGCGGTCGAAGAAGACCTTCGAATATTCGTACTGGTTGGGCATGTCCTCGATGTCCTTCAGGAAGCCCATCGTGGTGTGACGGTAGGTGTGGGTCGAGAACGCGGCTTCGCGCTGGGTCTCGAACAGCTTCTGCATCGGGTTCGCGCTGTTCTTGTTGTACTCGCCCAGCACGGCGCGCGATTCGGTCTTGAAGGCCTCGACCGGGTAGGACAGGTGCTGGAAGCGGTCGGCTTCGACCTTGAGCACGGTATCCAGGTCTTCCTTGGCGAAGGTGGTGTAGTAATTGGTGAGGTCGTCGCTGGTATAGGCGTTCTGGCGCGCGCCGGCCCTGGTAATGATCTGCTGGTACTTTTCCGGCGGGTAGCTTGGGGTACCGCGGAACATCATGTGTTCGAAGAAGTGGGCGAAGCCCGACTTGCCCGGCTCGACCTCGTTGCGCGAGCCGGTCTGCACCGGGATGTGGACCGACACCAGGTTCGGGAAGCCGGTCGGCACCACGATGATCTTGAGGCCGTTCGGCAGGGTTTTTTCGACTGCCTTGAACGGCAGGACGTCGCCGCCGGCGGCTTTGGCCGTGGAGGCTTGCGCCTTTGTTGCGGCGCCGGCGGCGGGCGCGAACGCCAGCAAGGCGGCCGGCACGAGGGTCGCCAGGACGCTGCGCGACAGGGTGGTTTTCGACACGTTCTCTCCTTTTGGGAATATTGCTATCCGCAAAGGATAGATTATTCGACAAGGAAAGAACAGGGGATTCAGGTATGCATACGTCCCGAACGCGCGGCTAAGCGGCCTCGCTCAGCGGCAGGCTGATGCGGTTGCGGCCCAGGTGCTTGGCCCGGTACAGCGCGGCGTCGGCGGTGGCGACCAGCTGGCTGGCGGTATTGTCCGGACTGGCCAGGGCGGTGGCGGCGCCGATCGACACCGTCACGTGGCGGGTCGGCGCGGTGCAGGGCAGCTGCAGCTGCTCGACCCGGCAGCGAATCCGTTCGGCCACGATGGCGGCGCCCTTGAGCGACTGGTTGGGCAGGATCACCGCGAATTCCTCGCCGCCGTAGCGCGCCACCAGGTCGTTGGCGCGCATCTCGCTGGCCACCGCGCGGGCAATGCGCTTCAGGCATTCGTCCCCGCCCAGGTGGCCGTTGGCATCGTTGTAGGCCTTGAAGTTGTCGACATCGACCATCAGGAGCGACAGCGGCTGCTGCTGGCGCAGGGCGCGCGCCCATTCGGCGTGCAGGGTATCGTCGAAACAGCGGCGGTTGGCCAGGCCGGTCAGTCCGTCGCGGGTGGCCAGCTGTTCCAGCGCCACCTGGGCCATCTTTTCGTCGGTCAGGTCGCGCAGGGTCTCGACCACGGCCGCCAGTTCGCCGTCCGAGCCGAAGATCGGGCTGGCGTCGGCCGCCAGGTAGCGCCGGCGGCCGGCGCGCGGCATGTCGAACCAGCTTTCGATGCACAGGCCGGTGGGCGAATTGTCGGAGGCGGAGCGCGGCAGGATCTTGCGCACGTCCTCGCTGCGGTTCTGCAGCACCAGGTCGGCCAGGGTAGGGCGGCGGTGTTCGTAGAAGCTGCGCCAATGGTCGCCCGTGCCCAGCACTTCGTGGGCCGGCACGCCGGTGAGCTGCTCGCAGGCGCGGTTCCAGATCATGACCCGCGCCTGGGTGTCGAGGACGAAGACCGGAATCGACAGGGACGCCACCAGCTGGCCGACGAACGCCCCGTCTTTCACGAGAGCTGTCGGGGCGGGCGCGCTGATGCTGATGCTGGAGCTGTGTGGGCTGATCATGGTCGTCCTCTACGGTTCCGGTCCGGCAGCCGAATTGACTGCCAACAGGAAACGATTCTGCTACTGCGCAGGGACGAACTTATTGATTTTCAGCAAGAGCCCTTCCTGCTTGCCCTCACCACCGGTTTCACACGGGGGCAGGTATCCGCGTCAGGGGCAGTGTTGCGCACACGACCGTCCCGCCGCGCCGGCCGGGCAGCACCGTCAGGGTGCCGCCGAAGGCCTCGGTGCGCTCGCGCATCCCGGCGATGCCGCAGCCGCGTGCCTCCAGATGGTCGAGGGCGCTTGGCCCGATGCCGTCGTCCTCGATCGTCAAGACGGCCTCGTCGGCCGACTCCACCAGGGTGACGCAGACCATGGTGGCCTGGGCATTGCGCGCCACGTTGGACAGCGATTCCTGCAGCACGCGGAACAGCACCGCGTCCTGCTCCTGGTCGCGCCGCTCGTCTTCCTCCAGCCCGTCCCGCCCCGCATCGAAGCGGTAGTCCAGTCCGTGCAGGCGCGCGAAGTCGGCCAGGTGGCGCTCGGCCGCCTGGCGCAGGCCCAGGCCCTTGGCGATCGGGCGCAGGCCGGACACGAGGGCGCGCACCGAACGGATGGCGGTATCGAGGTTGCCGATGGCGACCGTCAGCTTGTCGTGCACGGCGGCAGAGGTGCCGCGTACCGCGGCCTGCTGCAGCGCCAGCTCCACCCGCAGCGACAGCAGGCGGTGCCCGAGCTCGTCGTGCAGGTCGCGCGCGATCCGGGCACGCTCGGCTTCGCGCACGCTTTCCTGCTGCCGCACCAGGCGGCACAGCACTTCGTGGCTGCCGGCGAGGGCGTCTTCGACGTCGGCGTGGGCGCCGCGCTCGGCCTCCAGCTGCTGTTCCAGCGCGCGGATTCGTTCCTGGGTAGCGTGCCTGAGCCGCTCCAGCAGCACGGCCAGGGCGATGGCGGCCAGCGTCACCATGGCGGCGGCCATCATCTCCGGCGGCGCGCCGCGCAGCGGCAGCGGCATGACGGCATTGGCCGGGGCGCTGAACGCCATGGCGCCGAGCGCTGAGGCAAAGGCTGAATATCGGACTAGGAATGAGGTGGACTTGTTCATAGCATCCTTCTGACTAGCATTCGGAAGATTCCGTATGAAGGTACACCTGAGTCCGTCAGGCAATATTGCTCATCCTCAATGCATGGATGCCTGGCCCACGGGCCGCCGGCCGCGCGTTATAATGGAGGGTTGACGAGAGGCTTACCGTGACTTACAGCATCAAAGAGATCTTCTACACCCTGCAGGGCGAAGGCGCCCATGCGGGGCGCCCGGCCGTATTCTGCCGCTTTTCGGGCTGCAACCTGTGGACCGGCCGCGAGGCCGACCGCGCCGCGGCCGTCTGCACCTTCTGCGACACCGACTTCGTCGGCACCGACGGCGAGCGCGGCGGCAAGTTCCGCGCGCCCGAGCTGCTCGCGGCAGAGATCGACGGCCTGTGGCCGGCCGCCCACGCCGCCAGCAAGTACGTGGTCTTCACCGGCGGCGAACCGCTGCTGCAGCTGGACCGGGCGCTGATCGACGCCATGCACGCGCGCGGCTTCACGATCGCCATCGAGACCAACGGCACGCTGCCGGTCCCGGAAGGCGTGGACTGGATCTGCGTCAGCCCCAAGATGGGCGCCGAACTGGTGGTCGCGAAGGGCAACGAGATCAAGGTGGTGATTCCCCAGGCGGGCCAGGACCTGTCCGCCTACGAGGGGCTCGACTTCGAGAACTTCTACGTGCAGCCGATGGACGGCCCGCTCGCCGCGCAGAATACGCGCCTGGCGATCGAGACCTGCCGCCGCAACCCCAAGTGGAAGCTGAGCCTGCAGACCCACAAACTCCTCCAGATCCCCTGAATCATTGCTGACCCGATGTTAACTATCACCCGCAAGCTGGAATTCGATGCCGGCCATCGTATTCCCGACCACAAGAGCCAGTGCCGCAACCTGCACGGCCACCGCTATACCCTCGAGATCACCCTGACCGGCGACGTCATCGATGTTGAAGGAAATTCCGACAACGGCATGATCATGGACTTCTCCGACGTCAAAACCCTGGCGAAGCAGCACCTCGTCGACGTGTGGGACCATGCCTTCCTGGTGTACGAAAAGGACGACCTGGTGCGCGAGTTCCTGGCCTCGCTGCCCGGCCACAAGACCGTGGTGATCGACTGCATCCCGACCGTGGAAAACCTGGCGCGCGTCGCCTTCAACATCCTCAAGACGGTGTTCACCGACCGTTACGGCACCGGCCTGCGCCTGCACAAACTGGTGCTGCACGAAACCCCGAACTGCTGGGCCGAAGTGACCGATGTCTGACCGCTACATGGGGCTGGCCCTGGAGCAGGCCAGGCTGGCCTGGGCCGAGGGCGAGGTGCCGGTAGGAGCGGTGGTGGTCAAGGACGGTGAAGTGATCGCCACCGGCTACAACCAGCCGATCGGCCGCCACGATCCCACTGCCCACGCCGAGATCGTCGCGCTGCGCGCCGCCGCCGACAAGCTTGGCAACTACCGGCTGCCGGGCTGCGAACTCTACGTTACGCTCGAGCCCTGCATCATGTGCTCGGGTGCGATGATGCATGCGCGCCTGGCGCGCGTGATCTACGCCGCGGTGGATCCGAAGACCGGCGCCTGCGGCTCCGTGCTCAACCTGTTCGACCAAGAGCGTCTCAACCACCATACCGAGGTGCAGGGGGGCGTGATGGCCGACGAGGCGAGCAGCCTGTTGCGGGCCTTCTTCGCCGAGCGCCGGGCCGCGGCGCGCAAGCTTCCCGCGTCCAGCTAGGCAAGGGCCGTTTTGCTGTTGGGCGTAAGACAAGTCGTACGCCCGCACTAGCGCCTGGCCCCCGTTGAAAGTGATATGCTGTTTGCAAGCCGTTCGGGGTTTTTCCTCCATGCGGCGAGCCAACCCCGTCGCTAGAAGAGCCGATGCCGCCTTGCGCGGCGCCGGCATGCCGCCATGCCCACGCTGAACGCCAACGGAATCCGCATCGCCTTCGACACCGCAGGCGACCCCAAGGCCCCACCGCTGCTGCTGGTGCATGGGCTCGGCATGCAGCTGACCGCCTGGCCCGACGAGTTCGTCGAAGGCCTGGTCGAGCTCGGCTTCTACGTGATCCGCTTCGATAACCGCGATTGCGGCCTGTCCACCAAGTTCGAGCAGGCCGGCATCCCCAACCTGATGCTGGCCTCGATCAAGGCCAGGCTCGGCTGGCCGCTGCACGCCCCCTACCGCCTGGAGGACATGGCCGAAGATGCGATCGGGGTGCTGTCGGCCCTCGGCGTGGCGCGCGCCCACGTGGTCGGGATCTCGATGGGCGGCATGATTGCCCAGATCCTGGCGGCGCGTTACCCGCAGCGCATCCTGAGCCTGACCTCGATCATGTCGAGCAGTTGCCGCCGCGGTTTGCCCGGCCCCGAGAAAAAAGTCAGCAGCCTGCTGACCCGGCGTCCGGCCGACCCCGGAGACATCGAGAGCATTGTCGACCACGGCGTCAGCGTCATGCGCGCCATCGGCAGCCCGTCCTACCCGACCCCGGACAAAGCCTTGCGCAAGCGCGTCGCCCGCTCGGTGCGCCGTAGCTATTGCCCCGGCGGCGTGGCGCGCCAGATGATGGCGATCGCGGCCTCGGGCGACCGCTGCGCGCTCCTGCGCACGATCACCGCGCCCACGCTCGTGATCCATGGCGCCAACGACCCGCTGGTGCCGCTCGCCTGCGGCGAAGACACGGCCAGCCGCATCCCCGGCGCCCGCCTCGAAGTCATCCAGGGCATGGGCCACGACCTCCCGCTGCAGCTGGTCGAGAGGCTCCTTGCCTTGATCGACGCCCACGCCAGGGGTAAGATGTTGCCAGACTCAACACCTCGGCTCTTTGTCAAACAGTGATCACCCAACAAATCGGCATCGCCATCGTGGCCCCGGCCGGCCAGGCGCTCGACCCGTGCGCGGTCGACCGCGGCATCGCCCGCCTCGAGCAGCAGGGCTGCCTCGTCCATAACTATTACAACCACGCCGGCATCCACGAACGCTTCGGCGGCACCGACCAGGGCCGCCTGGACCAGCTCGCCGCCGCCATTGCCGATCCGGACGTGCAGATCATCATGGCCCTGCGCGGCGGCTACGGCACCACCCGCCTGCTGCCGCACATCGATTTCGAGGCGATCGCCGCCAGCGGCAAGCTGGTGGTCGGCTTTTCCGACGTCACGGCCATCCACATGGGCCTGATGGCGCGCACCGGGGCGCTCAGCTACGCCGGCCCGATGATCGCGGGCGACTTCGGCGCCCGCGAACCGGTGCAGTTCACGCTTGACGACTTCTGGCAGTGCCTGGCGGGCCCAACCCACACCATCAGCGAATGTGTGGCAGGCAATCCGCGCATCGACGAAGCGGGAACCGTCTGGGGCGGCAACCTGGCGATGATCGTCTCGCTGCTGGGCACCCCTTATTTCCCGCGCATCGACGGCGGCATCCTGTATCTGGAAGATATCGGCGAACACCCTTACCGGGTCGAACGCATGCTGCTCCAGCTGCACCAGGCCGGCGTACTGGAACGCCAGCGCGCGGTCGTGCTGGGCGACTTTTCCGGCTACAAGCTGGCGCCGAACGACAACGGCTACGATTTCGACACCATGCTGGCCCACCTGCGCGCCACGCTGCCGGTCCCGCTCATCCAGGGCCTGAGCTTCGGGCACATCCCGCGCCGGGTGACGATTCCTTTCGGCGCCCAGGGACGCCTGGTGTCGCGCGACGATGGGTTCACACTGTCGCTGTCGGATTATCCGACGCTACGCCGGGCCGGCCACTGCGGCTGAGCGGTCCGCGCGCACCTGTCCTCGACGGCGCACGCGAGTGCGCCGTTTTGCCTTGTCGGCCGCAGCGATTCGCCCTCCAGGCCCCGCGATGGTAGAATCGCGGGTTATCCGGCAACACCGTTGCTAACTCCGCTTCTAAAGGTTTCCTAGTGCTATCCACTGCCAATATCACGATGCAATTCGGCGCCAAGCCGCTGTTCGAGAACATCTCCGTCAAGTTCGGCGAAGGCAACCGTTACGGCCTGATCGGTGCGAACGGTTGCGGCAAGTCGACGTTCATGAAGATCCTCGGCGGCGACCTGGAGCCCTCGGCCGGTAACGTCAGCCTCGACCCGGGCGAGCGCCTCGGTAAACTCCGCCAGGACCAGTTCGCCTACGAAGACGTGCGCGTGCTGGACGTCGTCATGATGGGCCACACCGAACTGTGGAATGCCATCTCCGAGCGCGACGCGATCTACGCGAACCCGGAAGCGACCGACGAAGACTACATGAAAGCCGCCGAGCTCGAAGGCAAGGTCGCCGAATACGACGGCTACTCGGCCGAAGCGCGCGCCGGCGAGCTGCTGCTCGGCCTGGACATCGCCAGCGAACTGCACCAGGGTCCGATGAGCGCCGTGGCGCCGGGCTGGAAGCTGCGCGTGCTGCTGGCCCAGGCCCTGTTCTCGAATCCGGACATCCTGCTGCTCGACGAACCGACCAACAACCTGGACATCAACACGATCCGCTGGCTGGAAGACATCCTCAACCAGCGCAACTCGACGATGATCATCATCTCGCACGATCGCCACTTCCTGAACCAGGTCTGCACCCACGTGGCCGACATGGACTACGGCACGCTGAAGATCTACCCGGGCAACTACGACGACTACATGCTGGCCTCGACCCAGGCGCGCAACCAGCAGCTGGCCAATAACGCCAAGGCCAAGGAAAAGGTCGCCGAACTGCAGGACTTCGTGCGCCGCTTCTCGGCCAACAAGTCCAAGGCGCGCCAGGCGACCTCGCGCGCCAAGATGATCGACAAGATCAAGATCGAGGAATTCAAGCCGTCCTCGCGCGCTTATCCTTTCGTCCGCTTCGAAGGCGAGAAGAAGCTGCACCGCCTGGCGGTAGAGACCGAAGGCCTGTCGAAAGCCTATGACCGCCAGCTGTTCAAGAACTTCTCGATCATGGTCGAGGCAGGCGAACGCATCGCGATCATCGGCGCCAACGGCGCCGGCAAGACCACGCTGCTGCGCTGCATCGGCGGCGCCGAGATCACCGGCCTGGACGCCGACAGCGGCCGCGTGAAGTGGGCCGAGAACGCCGACGTCGGTTACATGCCGCAGGATCCAACCGAGGAATTCGCCGGCGGCGAAAACCTCACCGACTGGATGGGCCAGTGGACCCAGGAAGGCGACGACGACCAGGCGGTGCGCTCGATCCTGGGCCGCCTGCTGTTCGGCGGCGACGAAGTCAAGAAGTCGGTCAAGGTGCTGTCCGGCGGCGAGAAGGGCCGCATGATGTACGGCAAGCTGATGCTGGGCCGACACAACGTGCTGCTGCTCGACGAACCGACCAACCACATGGACATGGAATCGATCGAGTCGCTCAACATCGCCCTCGACAAGTACGCCGGCACCATGATCTTCGTCTCGCATGACCGCGAGTTCGTGTCCTCGCTGGCCACCCGCGTCCTCGAGATCCGCGAGAACGAGATCATCGACTTCCGCGGCAACTACGAAGAGTACCTGACGAGCCAGGGCATCGCCTGATAGGAGACCCGACCGCATGATCACCGCACCGATCAAGACCTACGAATACGACCGCCCGCAGGTCGGCGAGGCCTGCAGCATCAACCCGGCGACGGCCGAAGCCTGGGCGCGCGTGCCCGCCGTGCCGAGCGCCGCCGAAAAGGCGGAGCTGAAGGAACGCATCAAGCGCCTGCTGAAGGAACGCAATGCCGTGCTGGTGGCCCACTACTACGTGGACGCCGAGCTGCAGGACCTGGCCGAGGAAACCGGCGGCTGCGTCTCGGATTCGCTCGAGATGGCGCGCTTCGGCCGTGACCACCCGGCCCAGACCCTGGTCGTGGCCGGCGTGCGCTTCATGGGCGAGTCGGCCAAGATCCTGAGCCCGGAAAAGACCATCCTGATGCCGGACCTGGACGCGACCTGTTCGCTCGACCTGGGCTGCCCGGCCGACGAGTTCGCGGCCTTCTGCGACCAGCATCCGGACCGCACCGTGGTGGTGTACGCCAATACCAGCGCCGCCGTGAAGGCGCGCGCCGACTGGATGGTGACCTCGTCGATCGGCCTGGACATCGTGAAGCACCTGCACGAGCAGGGCAAGAAGATCCTGTGGGCGCCCGACCGCCACCTGGGCTCGTATATCCAGAAGCAGACCGGCGCCGACATGCTGCTGTGGCAGGGCTCCTGCCTGGTGCACGACGAGTTCAAGGGCGTCGAACTCGATCTGCTCAAGCTTGAATACCCGGATGCGAAAGTGCTGGTGCACCCGGAGTCGCCCGCCTCGGTGGTGGCCCAGGCCGACGTGATCGGCTCGACCACCCAGCTGATCAACGCCGCCGTGAACCTGCCGGCGACCACCTTCATCGTCGCCACCGACAACGGCATCCTGCACAAGATGCGCGCTGCGGCCCCGGGCAAGCACTTCATCGAAGCGCCCACCGCGGGCAACAGCGCCACCTGCAAGAGCTGCGCCCACTGCCCGTGGATGGCCATGAACGGCCTGAAGAACCTGGCGGAAGCACTGGAAAGCGGCGCCAACGAAGTCCACGTCGACCCGGAGATCGGCCGCCAGGCCAAGCGCGCGATCGACCGCATGCTCGATTTCGCCGCCGCCAAGAAGGCACAGGCCCTGCCGAGCGGTGCGCTCGAGCAGAACACCAAACTGTTCAACGGAGTCGGCCCCGCATGACGACCCTGCGTAATCCTTATATTCTTGACGCCCAGTTCGACGAGAAGCTGCAGTCCAGTTTTGAAGCCAACATCCTGGCGGCGCTGCTGGAAGACGTCGGCACCGGCGACCTGACCGGCATGCTGGTCCCGAGCGAGCCGCGCGTGCAGGCGCGCGTGATCGTGCGCGAAGCGGCCGTGCTGTGCGGCGCGCCCTGGTTCGAGGGCGTGATGCTGGCCGTCGACCAGGACATCGAGATCGCCTGGCAGTATGCCGAAGGCGACCTGATGGCCAAGGACTCGACCGTCTGCACCATCGAAGGCTGCCCGCGCTCGCTGCTCACCGCCGAGCGTGCGGCGCTGAACTTCATGCAGCTGCTCTCGGGCGTGGCGAGCGCCACCCGCAAGTATGTCGACGTGATTGCCGGCACCAAGGCGGCCATCCTCGACACCCGCAAGACCCTGCCGGGCCTGCGCCTGGCGCAAAAATATGCGGTGCGTGTCGGCGGCGGCCAGAACCAGCGCATGGCGCTGTACGACGGCATCCTGATCAAGGAAAACCACATCGCTGCGGCGGGCGGCGTGACCCGCGCCCTGCAGGCGGCCGAGGCGCTGAACTCGGGCGCGCCGGTGCAGATCGAGGTCGAGACCATCGCCCAGCTGGAAGAAGCGCTGGCGGCCGGCGTCAAGTCGGTCCTGCTGGACAACTTCGACCTCGACATGATGGTTGAGGCGGTGCGGGTGAACGCCGGCCGTGCGCTGCTGGAGGCCTCCGGCGGGATCAACATGGACACGGTACGGGCGATCGCCGAAACCGGCGTCGACCGCATCTCGGTCGGCAGCCTGACCAAGGACGTGCGCGCGACCGACTATTCGCTGCGGATCGTCGGCGCGATCAAGGAGGTGGCGGCATGATGGACTGGAGCCGTCTGCGCATCTCGACCGGTGCGCGCATCCTGTGGCTGGTCTTCGGCCTGGTGCTGGGCTTGCCGACACTGGCGAATGGCCTGAACGCCAATAGCACCGCCGATCTGTGCTTCGGCATCGGCATGGTGCTGGTGGGCGTGCGCGGTTTCCTGCGTCCGGTCATGTTCGGCAAGGCCGTGCGCATGGAGATGGACCCGCGCACCTCGCAGGTATCGATCGGCTCGCCGGCGCTGCACGGCGGCCTGTCGCTGGTGATCTTCGCGGCGCTCATGGCCGGCATCATCATCAAGTACGTGCTCAAGGGCTGATGGACGGACGCGGCGCGTCCGGTCCCATCATTCTGCTTTACACGCCACTCTCGCTCGCCCGCGCCAGGGCTTCCGCCTCGGGCGAGCGCAGATGCAGCGGTTCGCCCACCTGCGTCGCGATCGTGTCGATCGCCGCCATCACCTTGTCAAGGTCCGCATAGTGCGTCATGTGCCCCACGCCAGGCTCCAGTTCGAGCCGGCTCAGGGCCAGGCGCTCGCTCAGGCGCTCCGAATTGTGACCCGCATCGACGATCTTGTCCTGGGTGCCGGCCACGATGACCGACGGCACCTTTAATTCGGCATAGCGCTTCGACAACGAGGCCGCCGCGGGGATCATGACCGCGGTCTCCGCCGCGGCGGCGCGCAGCTGCTTCGGCCGCAGGGCCATCCAGACCGGGAAGGCATCGAAGCGCCGGTCGACCGGCCTGGGCGAGAAGCTGCGCTTGGCCATGCCGGGCCACATTGCCCGCGCGACCAGCGGCAACACCGTATACCGCAAGACGTCGCCGATGACCGGTATGGCCGGCTGCGTCAGCGTGGCCACGTCCAGGCGTATGCTCGGGTAGTAATATCCCGACAGCAGCACCAGCCCGCGCACGAAGTCGGGCTGCTGCAAGCCCATCGCCAGCGCCACCATCGTGCCCCAGGAGTGGCCAAGCACGATGGCCGATTCCACGCCGATCTGCTCGAGCGCCCGGTGCAGCAGGGCCGCTTGCTTGTCCGGAGTCCATAGCGTGCTGCGCGGACGCTCGCTGTAGCCGAAACCGGGCCGGTCGAAGGCGATCACGCGGTAATGCTCGGCTGCCCGCCGGAGCAGGCCGCTCGTTTCGAAATCTTTCGAATAGACGCCGTTCCCGTGCAGCAGTACGAGGACAGGCCCGGAACCACGTTCCACGTAATGCAGGCGTACCCCGTCGACCTCGACGAACTTGCCCTGCGGTGGATTGTCGCGCTCGGCCTGCCTGGTCTTGGCGCGGACATAGAAGAAGGAGGCGGCCAGGCCGATGGCGGCCAGGATGGCGCCCGTGCGCGGGCCGCTGGAACCCGTGCTGCTCGTTGTTGTCGTGCGGTAGCTCTTGGTCACAAAATCCCCCTGTGGTCGAGTAGTGAATGTCACTCCTCCGGCTCCTCCGCGTGGAGCAGGCCGGCGACGCGCGGCAACAGCCGCTCGGCCGACTCTTCTATTTTGAGTGCGATCAGGTGGTCCGCCCGGGTACGCCCCAGGTTCACCGCCGCGATCGGCTTGCCGCTCTCCTGCGCCATGCGGCAGAAACGGAAACCCGAGTACACCATCAGCGACGAACCGACCACCAGCAAGGCGTCGGCCGCCTCCATCTGCGCCAGGGCGCAGGCGGTACGCGGTGGCGGGATGCCGTCGCCGAAGAATACGACATCCGGGGCCAGCGCGCCGCCGCAATGGAGGCAGAAGGGCAAGTGGAAGTCCTCGAGGGCGTCCGGTTCGATCGCGGCGTCGCCGTCCGGCAGGGGCGCGGCGAGCACGTTCGCCAGCTCGGGATTGGCCTCGTTCAGCAGGGTCTGCACGAAGGCGCGCGGGAACTGCGCCTTGCAATGCATGCACACGACGCTGTGCACGTTGCCGTGCAGTTCGAGCACGGCGTGGCTGCCGGCCTGCTGGTGCAGGCCGTCGACGTTCTGCGTCAACAGGTAGCCGAAGCTGCCGTGCTTTTCCAGGCGCGACAGCGCGCGGTGGCCCTCGTTCGGCCGGGCTTTCGACATGATCGGCCAGCCGACCATGCTGCGCGCCCAGTAGCGGCGCTGGATGTCGACCGAACGCCGGAATTCCGGCCCCTGGATCGGCTGGCGGCCGCGGCGTGTGCCGTCGCGGTCGCGGTAATCGGGGATGCCCGAGGCGGTGGACAGGCCGGCGCCGGTCAGCACCAACGCGCGCGGATACCGTTCCAGGAATTCCGCCAGCGCCTCAGCCTGGTCTTGAACGGGTAAAACTGCTGCCATGTCGCGTGATCCTCCATTGGCTGGGATCGTAGCATCCGGCTTGCGCGGACAGAAACACGATACCCTGGCTAAACAATGAAGGCGACATGGATGCGCCATCCCGTTTTCGCAAGGCGCAGCCTAGCGTGCCGAGACCGCGATGCCGCCCACGATCATGCCGAAGGCCAGCACGTGGTAGAGGTGCGGCGGCTCGCCGAGAAAGGCCGAGGACAGCAGGGCCGTGAACAGCGGCGTCAGGTTGATGAAGAAGGCGCCGATGCTTGGCCCGGCACGCTGCACGCCCGCGCCCCAGCAGCGCATCGCCAGGATCGCCGGGCCGATCGCCACGTACAGCAGGGCAGCCCCCAAGGACCAGCTCCAGCTGATGGCAACATCGCGCAGCGCCCATTCGCCGCCGGCCAGGGCGGCCGACCACAGCACGCCATAGCCGACCTGGGCGAGAAGAAACGCCGCCCAGTCGGCGCGCAGGCCGGGCACGTCCTTCTGCTGCATCAGCATCCAGCTGTAGAAAGACCAGGCGATGGTGGCCAGGATCATGTACAGGTCGCCGATCACCAGGCGCAGCTGCAGCAGGCCGTGGATGTCGCCGCGGCACAGCACCACCAGCACGCCAGCGATCGACAGGATCGCACCGACGACCTGCTTGCGCTTGACCGGCACGCCGTAGAACAGCCGGCCGACCAGCAGCATCCAGACCGGCACGCCTGACGCCACCAGGGTCACGTTGATCGGCGTGGAACTCTGCAGGGCCAGGTATTGCAGCGAGTTGTACAGGCCCACGCCCAGCAGGCCGAGCATGGCGTAGCGGCGCCAGTTGGCCAGCACGCCGCTGCCGTGCCTGAGCGCCGCCCGCCCGAGCGGCACCAGCACCGCCAGCGCGATCGACCAGCGGATCAGGTTGAGCGTCATCGGCGGCACCGCGTCGCGCACCAGGCGGCCGACGATGGCATTACCCGCCCACAGCACCGGGGGAACGGTCAGCAGCAGGATGGTGGAAGGCGTGAGGGCGGGGCGGGACATGGGCAATGCCTGGCAAGGCGGCCGGCCCGCGCTTGCGGGCCGGCCGGGGAAATCAGCGGCGTTCCGGCGTCAGCACGCTCGGCAGGGCCTTCGGCAGGGTATCCGGGAAGTCGCGCGAATAATGCAGGCCGCGGCTTTCGTGGCGCGAGAGCGCGCTGTTGACGATCAGCGACGCCACCTCGACCAGGTTGCGCAGCTCCAGCAGGTCGTGCGTGATGCGGAAGTTGCGGTAGTACTCGTCGATCTCTTCCTTGAGCAGCTTGATGCGGTGCTGGGCGCGCTCGAGGCGCTTGGTGGTGCGCACGATGCCGACGTAGTTCCACATGAAGCGGCGCAGCTCGTCCCAGTTGTGGGCGATCACCACCTCTTCGTCGGCATTGGTCACGCGCGACTCGTCCCAGGGCGGCAGCACCGGGTTCTCGATCTTCGGCGCGGCCGCGATCTGGTGCGCGCAGGCGCGTCCGATCACCACGCACTCGAGCAGCGAGTTGCTGGCCAGGCGATTCGCGCCGTGCAGCCCGGTGCAGGCGGTCTCGCCGACCGCGTACAGGCCGGGGATGTCGGTGCGGCCGGCCAGGTCGGTGACGATGCCGCCGCAGGTGAAGTGCACCGCCGGCACCACCGGAATCGGCTCCTTGGTGATGTCGATGCCCAGTTCCAGGCAGCGCGCATGGATGGTCGGGAAGTGCTCCTTGAGGAATTCCGGGTCCTGGTGGCTGATGTCGAGATGGACGTAGTCCAGGCCGCGCTTTTTCATCTCGAAGTCGATCGCGCGCGCCACCACGTCGCGCGGGGCCAGCTCGCCGCGCTCGTCGTGGGCCGGCATGAAGCGGGTCCCGGCCGCGGCGCCGGCTTCGGGCGGCAGCTTGAGCAGGCCGCCTTCGCCGCGGATCGCTTCCGTGATCAGGAAGGATTTGGCATACGGGTGGTACAGGCAGGTCGGGTGGAACTGGATGAATTCCATGTTCGATACCCGGCAGCCGGCGCGCCAGGCCATGGCGATGCCGTCGCCGGTGGCGGTGTCGGGATTCGTCGTGTACAGGTAGACCTTGCCGGCGCCGCCGGTGGCCAGCACCGTGTGCTCGGCTTCGAAGGCGAGTACCTCGCCGCTTTGCTCGTCCTGCACGTACAGGCCGTAGCAGCGCGGCTGGCCCACCAGGTGCGGGGCGCCCCCGTGCACGCCCTTGCCGGTCAGCTTGTCCGAGGTGATGACGTCGATCGCGCAGTGGTGCTCGAACAAGGCGATGTTCGGGTGCGCGCGCACTTTCTGCTCCAGCGTCACCTGCACCGCATGGCCGGTGGCGTCGGCCGCATGGATGATGCGGCGCTGGCTGTGGCCGCCCTCGCGGGTCAGGTGGAAACCGAGTTCCGCCGATTCGTCGCGGGTGAAGGGCACGCCTTGCTCGATCAGCCATTCGATCGCCGCGCGGCCGTTCTCGACGATGTAGCGGGTCGCCGCTTCCTCGCATAGGCCGGCGCCTGCGATCAGGGTATCGGCGATGTGCTGGTCGTGGCTGTCGCTGGAATCGAGCACCGCGGCGATGCCGCCCTGGGCCCAGTTGCTGGCGCCGTCGAGGAGGGCGCGTTTGGAGATGATCGCAACCTTGCGCGTTTGCGCCAGGTGCAGGGCCACCGACAGGCCGGCCAGACCGCTGCCGACAATAGCGACGTCAAATTTCATGGTGAGGTCAGGTTTGTACAGAGGCATCACTATAGTCGATTTGGCCAGCTCGCGTCAGGGAGGGGCCGGTGGGTCAAGGGCGGGACACTGTACGCGGACGCACGGATGGGCCTTTGAAGCGGCGCTAGGATCGCCTTTCCACCTAATGAAAGGATTGCCATGTCAGCTCAACACGCCCAGGCGCACGCGGCCGCGCTGTCCGAGAAGATCGGCTCGATGCGCTTCGCCATGTTCACGACCCGTGACCAGAACGGCCACCTGGTCAGCCAGCCGATGACCAACCAGCAGGTCGACGGCGAAGGCGCCCTGTGGTTCTACACCCGCACCACGACCGAGCTGTGGGACAACATCGCCCACGAGCCGGAGGTGAACGTCAGCTTCGCCGATCCCGACAACAGCACCTGGGTCTCGGTCAGCGGCCACGCCGAGCGCGTGGTCGAGCGCACGCGGATCCACGCGTTGTGGAACCCCATGGTGCAGGCCTGGTTCCCGGCCGGTCCGGAGGACGAGCACGTCGTGCTGGTGCGGGTGCTGCCGCACGCCGCCGAATACTGGGATGCGAACGACAGCAAGATGGTGCGCATGTTCGCCATGGCCAAGGCGGCCGTGACCGGCACCACGCCGGACGTCGACGCCGACCACGGGACCATCCGCATGTAAGGTCCCTTGCCGACGCCGGCCGCCTCGCTTACAGTGCTCATCATTTCTTGGGGAGCCATCCATGGGGCGAGACTTGCGGTACGGGGCGGCGCATTGAGCCCGCTCGAGATCGGGGCGAATGCCTTTACCGCGCTGGCGATCGTGCTCGCCGGGCGCAACAGCGTGCATACCTGGTGGACCGGGATCATCGGCTGCACGCTGTTCGGCGTCCTGTTCGCACGGCACAGGCTGTACGCCGACGTCGTGCTGCAGGTGTTTTTTGTGGGGACCAGCCTGCTCGGCTGGTGGCGCTGGCTGCGCGGTCGACAAGGGGCGCCACTGCCGGTGACGCATGCGGGCGTCCGCACGCTGCTGTGGATGCTGCCGGTGGGTGTCGCCGCCACAGCCGCCTATGGCGCGCTGCTGCACCATTACACGAACGCCTACGCGCCTTTCGTCGATTCCGCCGTGCTGGTGTTCAGCGTGATCGCCCAGCTCCTCATGATGGGGCGGCGCATCGAGAACTGGCCGGTCTGGCTGCTGGTGAACAGCATCGCCGTGCCGCTCTACGCCAGCCGGGGACTGCACCTGACGGCGCTGCTGTACGCCGGTTTCTGGGTCAATGCGATCGTGTCCTGGATCTGGTGGCGCAAGCTCGCCGCGCGCGATGCGGCGGCGGCGATGGTGCCGGCAAGGGAACCGGCCTAGCGCGCGGGCGGCAGGTCGGCCTCGCTCTGGTTGCCGCCGGTTTCAGGCGTCCCGAGGCCGGTGCCGGTGGGGCTGGCCTGGTTCGGACGGGTGTCCTGCGGACCGCGCCCGATATTGGTCATGGCGCTGCCTTCGGCGTCGACGTGCCCGCTTGCGGCCGGGGCGCCGCTCGGCGCATTGGCGGTCTCGCCGGACTGGTTGCGCGTCAGGCCGTCGCCGCCGCTGCCGCCGGTTTCCTGCTGGGTCTCGCGGCTGGGCGTCGCGCCTTGCTGGCCGCTGGTGGTGCCGCCGACGCCGAGCGTCGTCGACGGGTCATTCTGCGGATGCTGGTTGCTCATATCGGGCTCCTCGATGCTGGAAGCCCATTATGCCAATGACGCCGCAGGGCCGGCGCGGGCTTCGTTACTCGTAGCGCTTGTAGACGCTGGTCTTGCCGCCATCCTTCACCAGCAGCACCTCATAGGGATCCTTGCGCGCGCCTTCCATGCCGGGTGAACCCATCGGCATGCCCGGCACCGCGAGGCCGCGCGCCTTGGGCTTTTCCGCCAGCATGCGCTTGATGTCGGCTGCCGGCACGTGGCCCTCCACCGCATAGCCGCCCACGCGGCCGGTGTGGCAGGAGCCGTATTCGGCCGGGATGCCGAACTTCTCGCGGTAGTCGGACGGATTGGCGACGTTCTGGGCCTTGACCTGGAAGCCGTTTGCTTCGAGGTGCTTGATCCACTCCTTGCAGCAGCCGCAGTACTCGGTCTTGTATACCTCGATCACGGGCTGCGCGGCACTGGCGGCGAGCGGCAGGGCGAGGAGGGTGGCGGCGCCGGCTTGGCGAATGAAACGCAGGAACATGGTCACTCCAGGATCGAGGGGAACAAACCCGCATTATGCCCCAGCCGCACGCTTGGTGGCCCGGCCACCGGATGCTATACTGTATAAAGACACAGTATCGTTTCAACATGCCCAGCTTCCTCCCGATCGACCTCGACCCGCTTCCCGAAGATTCGCTCCTGCGGCTGGCGGCCAGCGCGCGTGGCGCCGTGTTCCGCGGCGTCGGCGACGAGCCGGTGACGGATGCGCGCAGCGATGCCGAGCTGGCGCGCGAATACATCGGCCAGGGAGAGCTGAGCCTGAAATCCATCGCCAACACCCAGAAGGAGCTGTACCGCTTCCTCACCTGGTGCCGCGAAGAGGCGCGCAAGACCTTCCGGCAACTGACGGTGGCCGACCTGAACGCCTACAAGGAATTCATCCGCAACCCGCCGCCGGAATGGATCTCCACCACCAAGTGGCCGCGCAACGATCCGCGCTACCGGCCGTTTTCCGGCCCGCTGTCGGACGCCAGCCGCCGCCAGGCCATGATCGCCGTGAAGGGCCTGCTGGGCTATGCCGAGCAGACCGGCTACCTGCGGCGCAATCCGGCCCGGCTGGTGCGCAACGTGCGCGCCGCCCACGGCAGCCGCATCACCCGCTACCTGACGCCGCAGGCGATCGCGCATGCGCTGGACGCCGTCGCGGCGCGCGTGGCCGATACGCCGGCCAGCCTGCGCCAGCGCGAGCGCGACCGCTTCCTGCTGGTCGCGTTTGCCCAGACCGGGGCGCGCCTGAACGAGATCGTCGGCGCCCACATGGGCGCCATCTACAGCGAGGGCGACGGGCGCTGGTGGCTGGACGTGATGGGGAAGGGCGCCAAGCCGCGCCGCCTGCCGGTGCCGCCGGCAATGCTGGCCGCCTACCGCGACTACCGCCAGGCCTTCGGCCTGCTGCCGCAGGCCAGCCGCGCCGACCGCACGCCGCTGGTGCTGTCCAGCCGCAGGGAGGAAGCGGTGCGCATCACCGACGAAGCCGCCTCCGAAGCGCTGAAAGCCGTGTTCGCGGCAGCCGCCGACCGCGCCATGGCGCAGGGCGACGCCGACAGCGCGGCCGCGCTGCGCCAGGCCTCGACCCACTGGCTGCGCCACAGCATGCTGACCAACCACGCCAACAGCGGGGTGCAGCTCAAGACGCTGCAGGACACGGCCGGCCATGCCAACATCGCGACCACCGCCGCCTACCTGCACAAGCGCGACCACGAACGCCACGACGAGATCATCGGTTCGGGCGCCAAGCTGGTTCCCTGAGCCGCAGCCGGGGAGGGCGGCCTCAGATCGGCAGTTCGGATTCTCCGCCGGCCGAGCTGCCGAAATCCTGCAGGGCGTCGAGCGACAGGCGGCCCTCGTTCAGGGCGGCGACGATCGCCTTCAGTTGCTCCGGGTCGGGGTGCAGGTAGACGATGCGCTGCTCGAGCTCGTTGTCCCAGTACTTGGTGTAGGGCACATCGGTCTCCGCCATGACCTTGGCGTCGAAGCTCCCGTCCATCATTTCGCCGACCAGGGTGACCTTGGCCGTATCCGGCGTCGTATTCTTCACGGTGATGCCCATGCTCGTCCTTTCGAGTGATCAGTTCGCATAACTGCATTTTTACCCACGTGGGGCAGGGGTGCAAACGGCCGCTCGCCAGTCGTGCGCGGGCCGGACCAGCCCAGCACACAGCAGGCGGCTTGATGCATAGCAAAATCATTCCATGCGGACCATGATTTAGGAATATTCATGCCACATCTCACTCGACATTAGCATATATAATGTCGAGTTCGGTTCGACCGGCTACTATTCGAGCAGTTTCACACCATGTTCATGCACATCGATTCAATCTCCGACGGCGCAAAGCCGGACCACAACGAGGACTGGGCCGGCAGCTTTCGGACGCCCGCAAGCACCGAACTGGTCGTCATCGACGGCGGCACCTCGGTCGCCGACCGCGACTACGTCGCGCCGGGCGAAGGCGACGTGGTCTGGTTCGTCACCCGGTTCGCGGCGGCGCTCGGTCCGGCCATCGATGCCGGGCTCGGTCAGCGCGAGGCCGCGCACGCCGCCGTCGAGCAGGTCCATCGGGAATTTCTTGCACGCTGCGCCGGCAAGGAGGTGCCGCTGTACGCCTGGCCGATCGCGGCGCTGAGCTGGGTGCGCGCGCACCAACATGGCGACGGCCACCGGCTGGAGCTGTTCTGCCTGGGCGACTGCAAAATCCTGCTGCGCCGGCCTGACGGCGAGGTGCTGGACCTGGATCCCTTCGTCAATCCGCAGGAAGCGATCCTGCGCACCGAGATCGAGAAACTCAGGCGCGAAGGCATCCATGACGCCGCGGCCAGGCAGGCCCGCTTGACACCGATGCTGCGCGCCCGGCGCGCCTTCCAGAATTCCGTGGCCAACACCAATTCACTGTGCCTGCGGCCAAACGGCGCCTTCGGCGCACGCACGTCCACGTTCGAGGCGCAGGCCGGGTCGGCCATCCTGGTCATGAGCGACGGCTTCTATCGGCTGGTGGACACCTACGCGCTGCACACGCCGCACAGCCTGTTCCGCCTGTGCATGGAGCACGGCTTGCCGGCCGCACTTGCGCAATTGCGCGACCACGAAGCCGCGACGCGGGCTTCGGGGCCGGCCGTGGTGAAACAGGCGGACGATGCATCGGCGATCCTCTGGCGCAGCGATCATCCGCGCGTTTGAGCACGCCGAATCCGGGCCTGCGCTGCAGCCTTGCCGGCCGCTTGAGCGGCCCGGACAGCTTCTGCGGCTCTGCCATAAGGGAGAGCCGGTGCGCCGGTTCCGTTGCCGGCAAGTCGTTTAGTTGTGGCCATACAACGTCTTTACATATCTGACTAAAAAGTTAATAAGAACGCCCTTGCTCAACGTGTACGGAAAAGCATCGAACGCGCGCATATCTTCCGCCCATCTGCCGAACGCTGCCTGAAACGTCCTCCCAGGTATGCATGAATTGGAAAATCTATTTTCTAATGACATGCATCGCCGTCAAGTATTTACTAAATACAATCGTTAAATCTTTCTTAGTCCAAGCAGACCTACCGGCTGCAACTGGCTGAAGGAGGAGTCCAGCCTGTCCCTGACTCGGCGGCAGGTTCACAAACGATAGGAGAAAGTTCATGGCAGTAAAAACGAAACTGGCTCGTTCGCTCGCTCTCGCATTCGGAGCGACCGCACTGACGCTGGGCATGAGTTCGACGGTACTGGCCCAATCGAACACGACAGGTAACGTCTACGGCGCGGTGGAAAGCCCGGCCGGCGCGACCGTCGTGGTGGAGAACCTCGACACCAAGCTGCGCCGTACCGTCTCGATCGAAGGCAACGGCCGCTTCCTGGCGACCTCGCTGCCGCCGGGCCGCTACGCGGTCCAGCTGGTGCGCAACGGTAGCGTGGTCGAAAGCCGCGAAGTCGAAGTGCTGATCGGCCAGGGCGCCGAAGCCGTGTTCTCGACCCAGCAGGTGCAGATCGTCGGCCGCCGCCGCGCGATCGACGTGACCAATACCAACAACGGCGCCATCTTTACTGCCAGCCAGCTGGAAAAGCTGCCTATCGCGCGTAACGTCGAGTCGATCATCCTGATCGCGCCGAACACCACCCAGGGCGACAGCCGCTACCCGAACGGCGCCAACAGCTTCGGCGGCGGCGCGGTCTCGGAAAACTCGTACTACGTCAACGGCTTCCCGGTCACCAACCCGCTGACCCAGCTGGGCTACATGGAACTGCCGTACGGCGCAATCAGCCAGGCGCAGATCCTCACCGGCGGCTTCGGTGCGGAATTCGGCCGCTCGGTCGGCGGCGTCGCCAACATCACCACCAAGAGCGGTACCAACCGCTGGGAAGTGGGCGGCATCGTGCAGTGGGATCCGAAGAACCTGCAGGCCAGCCAGGACGACATCTACTATCCGGTGCTCGGCGCGAGCAACACCGCCGCCACGGACGGCACCCTGTACCGCCGCCGCGCGACCAACGAGACCGACCGCAAGCTGGTCGGCGTGAACGTCGGTGGTCCGCTGATCCAGGACAAGCTGTTCTTCTTCGGCTCGCTGGAGCAGTCGCGTACCGATTTTTCGGGTACCAATGCCGTGACCGGCTTGCGCACCAGTACCTCGGCCGCCGGCCGCGGCTGGGAAGAGTCGGAAACCAAGACCACCCGCTACCTGGTCAAGCTCGACTGGAACATCAACGACAACCACCGCCTCGAGTACACCGGCTTCGGCGACACCTCGAAGAAGGACAAGTACCTGTCCGGCTACGATTACGCCAGCGGCGCCCGCAACGGCGTCATCGGCGCCAGCGAACACTACAAGAACTTCTCGGGCGAGACCCCGGTCGGCGGCATCGTCAACATCGCCAAGTACACCGGCAACATCACCGACAACCTGACGGTGCTGGCCCTGTACGGCAAGTCGACGACCAAGCACGAGAACACCTACGGCACCTATCCGGGCGTCAACCCGAATGTGTACCAGGTGTCGTCCACGCCGGCCGCCCGCGTGCCGGGCCTGTCGTATCCGAATCCGAACCCTGTCAGCGGCAACGTGCCGGTCACCGGCGGCCGTGACACGGTCGAGTCCGCTCGCCTGGACATCGAATACCGTCTCGGCAACCACACGCTGCGCGCAGGTATCGACGAGAACAGGCTGAGCTCCGAAGACGCCGGTGTGTTCCGCGCCGGCGGCGGCCTGTGGACCTACTCGCGCAGCGCGCAGTCGCCGACCACCCCGATCACGCTGCAGAACGTGACGGTGGCGCCGGCCAGCGGGGGAGGTTACGGCCTGCAGGGCTACTACGTGACCGAGACCAAGTTCACCTCGATCACCGACGCCTACTCGGACCAATCGGCCCAGTACCTCGAGGACCGCTGGCAGGTCACCAAGGACCTGCTGCTGACCGTCGGCATACGTAACGAGCAGTTCGAGAACCGCAACGGCGACAAGCAGAAGTTCATGGACATCAAGGACCAGATCGCGCCGCGCTTCGCCGCGTCCTGGGACGTGAACGGCGACTCCTCGTTCAAGGTGTTCGGTACCGCCGGCCGCTACTTCGTGCAGGTGCCGACCAACATCTCGGTGCGCGGCGCCTCGCGTTCGCTGTTCACCACCCAGTCCTTCACCTACACCGGTGTCGACCCGGTCACCGGCGCGCCGCAGGGTCTGGTGCCGCTGGCGCCGGCGCCGTTCTCGACCAACAACGAGTATTTCCAGTACAAGCACCCGAATACCGTTGCCGCCACCAGCCTGGAGCCGACCTACCAGGACGAGATCACGCTCGGTTTCGAGCGCGCGCTGTCGCGTGACATGACCTTCGGCGCCCGCGCCACCTACCGCACGCTGCGCTCGACCATCGACGACATGTGCGACGACCGTCCGTTCAAGGCCTGGCTGGCGCGCAATCCGAGCGTGAACACCAGCAAGTGGACCGGTTTCGGCTGCGCGGCCTTCAACCCGGGCGAGGACAACACCTTCCTGGTCGACTTCGCCAACACTGGCACCAACCTGACCGAGGTGAAGCTGAGCAAGGCGGACCTGGGCTTCGACGACGCCAAGCGCACCTACAAGGCGATCGACCTGTTCCTCGAGCATCCGTTCCGCAATGGCTGGTACGGCCGCGTGAACTACACCTGGTCGAAGAACGAAGGCAACACCGAAGGCCAGACCCAGTCGGACATCGGCCAGCTGGACGTGTCGCACACCATCAGCTGGGACAAGCCTGAGCTGATGCGCGGCAAGTACGGCCCGCTGCCGAACGACCGCCGTCACCAGCTGAAGGCCTTCGGCTTCTACCAGGTCACGCCTGAGTGGATGGTCGGCGGCAACCTGCTGGCGCAGTCGGGCCGTCCGAAGAACTGCCTGGGCGCCGACCCGACCGTGCCGGCCGCCCATAGCTACGGCTCGTACTACGCGACGTGCTTCGGCCGTCCGGCGCCGCGCGGCTCCGAAGGCCGTCTGCCGTGGACCACGCGCCTGGACGTGAACCTGGCCTACATGCCGGCCTTCCTGCCGGGCCTGACGGCAAAGGTCGACGTGTTCAACGTCGCCAACCGCCAGACCGTGCAGTCGGTCTCGGAAATGCTGAACAACGGCTCGACGCAGACGCTGCTGGACAGCTACGGCCGCGTCCTGTCGACCCAGACGCCGCGTTATGCGCGCTTCACGGTCGAGTACAACCACAAGTTCTAAGTTCTAGATCGCTTGTGTGATGAAAGCCGCGGGCGCGAGTCCGCGGCTTTTTTTTGGGTCGATGCGGGCGTGGAGGACTTCGGCGGGCGAGAGGGCTTTCGGCTGTGGACGGCTCTGTTCGTCCGGCGAACTAAATTCGACCTGTCTCGTTCGCATGTAACTATTTGATTCTACGCGATTTCTTTACTCTGCTATCTCAAAGTTAGTTCGCTTTATCGCGAACTAACTTTGAAACTCGGCGAACGCGCGAACTAATTCTGAAACTTCGCGATGACTCTGGCCTGGGGTGCGCTGCCACCTAGAGCGGTTTCGCCCATGCGAGTCAATTGGAAGGTCTTCATACTCTATTCAATGGAGTTCACTCGGCACCCTTCATGAAGGTCCCTGTAGATCTCGCAGACATGCCGGCAAAGACTTCATCATAGCCTTCTTGCGCGGCCTCAATGTCGCGAATCGCAGGCTTCTCAACCAAAAACTGGATCCAACGATCTTAGACTCAAACGCCTAACAGCACATCAGAGGGTAGAGCAGGGCCGCGGAAAAATGTTATGGCACAAAAAGATTCTCTAAGTTAAGATTGCCTAATCGCTAACGTTGGGTTCAGGAGGTGTCATGTCTGTTCCACTGAGGTTCGCAAGTCCCACTGACAATAGTCGTCCGCACGGAAGCCATCGCTATGGCTTTGTTGCGCAAATCAGGC